>JBFWIG010000225.1:0-4560 GCA_050256115.1 Bacteroidales bacterium
ACCGGAAACTCACATAGCCTAACTGCTTAGAAAAATTGCCACCCACACCAAATGGATAGGAAACGCCAAATCCCTTCACCGAAATCCGGTAGGGCCCTCCTTCGGGAACTCCCGATAGATCGATACGGTAAACATAATCACCCGACGACTCGTCGGCTCCCTTTTCCGATAGAATCCCCCGACATATTTCCTGACCCGAAACGTCGTGATAGACAGCATATTCAGGCAGGGCAATATCAAGGCGACGAACACCCCCTGTGCCAAGCCAGATAGAGAGATTGGCATATCGAACCTTCGACAGGGCACTATATCCCACCTGATTCACCTTAATCGACTCACACAGGATCTTTCTTTCGTCAAACACAAAAAGAGTGTCGCCATATGGGGTCTCCAGATGGTAGCGCTGCCCGTTCTTCAACCCTGGCATCTGCAGGTAAATATGGTGATTACACAAATCGGCCTCGGTTACAAATTTGTGCAGCGCTTCAACCGGTTTCCCATTCAGCCGCCAAAGGGTTTCATCGGCCGTATTCACCTCATCGGCCCATAGGGTATCGCTCGAGAAAAAAGCCACTAACACCCGATTCGAGGCAGTCCGAATCTCTTTTAGGTGTGGTTTAGCCTGCAAAATCATCGAGAAAAACCACAGAAACAGACACAAGAACAAAAGAAAAGATTGCTTCTTCATAAGAACACCTCTTTATATATCTGTAAAGATATAACGGTTTTCGGTATTACAATACAGAACAATCTACAGAAAGGAAAAAAGTGGTGCCTTTACCCGGTTCAGAAACAAAATGCAATCGACCGCCCAACGATGAGGCCAACTCCTTACAAAGCGCCAGCCCCAAACCAACCCCCTCATATTCGCCCGATACAGAGGTCTCTGTCTGATAAAACCGTTCGAAAATATGCGACCTCTGCGACTCCGAAATGCCAATACCGGTATCCTTTACAAAAAACTCTATCTCGGTATCGATAAGGCTGTACCCCAATGTAACCGATCCGGTTCTAGTATATTTAATCGCATTGCCCACCAGGTTCGAAAGAATCCGATCGAGCCGGACCACATCCGACCGGAGGGTACAGGAGGCTGTATCGGGCTGCACATCCAAGTGGAATCCAAGGCCCTTTTTTTGTGCAGAGAGAGAAAATTGCTGGTATATCTGCTCTAACAGCTCACCGGCCCGAAACTCCGAAACCGACAACGGCTCAACACCCGATTCAATGCGCGAAAGCTCTACAATATTGCTTAGCATGGCTAATAATCGGTTGCCGCTGTGGGCAATATAGCCGGAATACTCCTGCACCTCCTCCTCAGAGAGACCGCCGGCTCCCAAGAGCTGAGTGAAGCCTAAGATACAGTTTAGCGGGGTTCGTATCTCATGACTCATATTCGACAGAAAGGCAGCTTTAAGCCTTTCGTTCGACTCAGCCTTCTCTTTTGCGGCAATCAGCTGCGATTCATGCATCTTTGTGGCTGATATATCGGTAATAATACCCCCCAGTGAGATGGCTCTGCCCTTATCATCAAAGAGTAACGATCGCCGGTCGCGAACCCATATAACCGATGCGTCCTGCCGGACAATACGGTATTCGGCATCCGACTTACCATAGACTTTCAGTGCCCGAATAGATGAGGAAAGTAGGCACCGGTCTTCGTGATGCACCAGCGTATCCCATATATGCGGATCGCCCTTCAAGGCCTCGGCCGATCTCCCGCATATTCGTTCGAACTCCTCATTTACATCAAAAATTTTCGAGCCGTCGGGTGAGGCGGTCCATACCGCCTCGTGCAGTTCGGATACCAACTGCTTAAAACGGAGATCCCGTGCTCTTACCTCTTGCTCGGCCAGCCGACAACGCTCCTGATACCGTCTGAGATCTCGTTCCTGATCTATTGCAACTTTCAGATCGTTCGCTTGCCGATACTTATAGACCAAAAGAAGCGAAAGAAAGCAAAGTATAAAAATCAGGAAGGCAAGTAATCCGGCTATAAGTGTCCTGGAATGTAACTTTGCATATAGAGCCCGCTGATCTATATCTACAACCAGAACCCAGGGCAACTCAGAAACAGGCAGGATATAGGCCATTGAAGGCTGGCCATGGTGATCATCGCAAAAATGAAAACCGGTTAATCTCCTTTCGGCCAATGCGCCAATCTGATCGGAGTCAGAGAGGGGCTTCCAGGAAAGCCGGGCATTGTCCGACACCCTGGCCGGGTGATAGAGCATACTCCTTCCTGAAGATGAGGTCAATAGCAGATAGTTCTCAAAAGGCTCATCCACAATAGGCCACAAAGCTAAGAGCGGGCCAAAATAGAGATCAGCGTCTACCTTCATGCAAAGTACAGCAATAGTGCTCCCCGAAGGATCAATCACCGGAGCGATAAAATCAATATAATTTCGTTGATCGGTAGGCGAAAAATAGAGATCCGAACAGATGGTTTCGCCGGTTCGAACCACTTGATCCATTAACCAACTATTCGATAAATCGGCCGATGCGCCGTTGAGAATAGCGGTCATCAATAAATTGCCATCGGTCGAAAAGAGCGATACAATATGAAAATCGTGTTCACTCCCCACCTGGCGCAAAAACTGATATAGTGCAGTATCCGGGCTATTGGGCCCGCCCTTACGCATCTCGTGAATCAGATTAGACAACAAACTATTTTGGGCCACCATCTGCACATCGCCCATCTGATCGGCATACCAATCGGAAAGTTGTGCCTCGGTCAATTCGGCCACCACCTTAAGATCTCGCTCAATAGATTTTTGGAGAATTCTTTTTTCACTGAAATAGTACACCGAAAAGAGCAGCAAAAAAAGCGCCCCAAGCACAAAAAGATAGCTCAGAATCTGCTTTTTGCTGATGAGTGCAAACGGGCTAAACCTCATAGAATAGAGATGTATGGCGTTGGAATCAATAAAAGAGAGCACACAATAACCTCAAATGTACAAAAAGAAAACCAAAGATTTTCCCCACCTTTGAGAGAACCTTTTTTGCAAGGAATTGTTAATGATTATATACTTTGCGCGTAGCGCAGCACCAGAGCACCAGAGCACCGGAGCAATCGAACTCCCGCTGTATTTTGAAACTGAATTACCACAGTAATAACTTCAATTAAATTACAACTATGAAATTATCTAAAAAAGTAGAAGAGATTCTTAACAAGCAGATTAACGCCGAATTCTGGTCGGCTTATATGTACCTCTCCATGTCGGCCTATTTCCAATCGATCTCCATGAACGGCTTTGCCCACTGGATGCGCCTGCAGTTTGAGGAGGAGAAAGAACATGCCTTAAAAATTTACGATTACGTGTACAGTCGCGGAGGTGAGGTAAAACTTGCTGCCATAGATCAGGTGCCCACAAGTTGGAAAAGTGTTGCCGAGGTGATGAACGCTACCTATGAGCACGAATGTAAAGTAACCTCTATGATTTATAATTGCTATGAGGTGGCTGCTTCTGAAAAGGATTATGCCAGTATGAATATGCTGCAATGGTTTGTCGACGAACAGGTAGAAGAAGAGGAGAATGTACAGGCCATCCTCGACAAACTGGCGTTGGTAGGCGAGAGCAAAAACTCGCTCTATTTCCTGGATCGCGAAATGGGCAAACGCGCCTAACAGCGGAAACGAATGGAAAACAGGAAGTTATACACTCTTTCCCTGGCCATTGTAATTGGACTGGTTCTGGGAGGATATCTGGTTGGGCGATCGCTTGAGCGTTTCCGCATGGATGACCGATTCATTGCCGTTAAGGGATTCGCCGAAAGGGAGGTGAAAGCCGACCTTGCGGTGTGGTCGCTAAAGACCGCCGTGGGTAGCAACAACCTGATTCAGGGAAGCCATGAAATTGAGGCTGCCAGAGATAAGGTGGTTCAATTTCTTTTGCAAAACGAGATTAAAACCGAAGAGATTATCCAGAAAGAACTTGTGGTGCGCGACAAAAAAGCACAGGAGTATGGCACCCCTTCGCTGGGTGACGGTTTTCGGTTTATTATTGAGAAAACCATCCAGGTTCGTACCACGAATGTAGATAATCTTCAGCGAGTAAGTAGGATGACCGACGAACTGCTGAGTGCCGGGGTGGTTCTTTCGGCCAATGATTACGGTTCGGGAGGGCTTAAATTTATCTTTACCGGTCTAAACCAGATTAAACCCGAAATGCTGGCCGAAGCCACACGAAACGCCAAAACGGCTGCAGAGCAGTTTACGGCCGAGAGCGGCACACGGCTTGGAACACTGCGCAAAGCTAATCAGGGACTCTTCTCGATAGTAGACAGAGACAACTTCCTTGCCGAACAGTCGGGCGGATATGGATCGTCGGGCGGCTCGGATTTATACAAAAATGTGCGGGTGGTGGTTTCGGTAGAATATTCCGTAAAATAACCATTTCTACCCTCTGCGTCTTACATGAGGAGGCCCGACAGTAATGCCGGGCCTCTCTGTTTCCAGGCGCGGCGGAGTCCACAAGCAACCCATATGGCCCCTACTCGTTTGGAGCAAGTAGAGGCGTTTCAAAGCGCTTCTCAATAAACAGTCTGTACGCCCCATTC
>JBFWIG010000226.1:0-4556 GCA_050256115.1 Bacteroidales bacterium
GGCTGTTTTGTATATGGGTCTATCGCTTTCGCTACTTCACTATCCACTGATTGCCCTTATTTTTTGGGGAGTTCTGCGATTCTATCTGAAGATAGCCATTCACTTCCGCATCTTCGACCGGCCTAACAATCGCAGTTCGCACAACTACATCACCATACGTGGCGGAGGGCTGCTCTTTTTGGTAGCTGCTATGCTCCACTCTGTAGAACACATCGACATCCCCGGTAAAATCGAATTTCTGACGGGGCTGATTATTGTGGGATTAGTGAGCTTTCTCGACGACATTAAGCCGATTCCTGCCCGGTACAGGTTGCTGGTGCAATTTATTGCCGTGACCTTTGCCTTTTCGGGGGTCTCGCTCTTCGGGATCCTGCCCTGGTATGCCATTATAGGGGCCTACATCCTCTTTGTGGGGGTTATCAACGCCGTGAATTTTATGGATGGCATTAACGGCATGACCGGCCTCACCGCGCTGGTGGTACTCTTTTCCATGCAATATATTAACCGATTTCAGGTAGCATTTGCCCATGTCGATTTTATGCGCTACGGAATGTTGGCCTGTGTGGTATTCCTCTGGTTTAACTATCGGCGCAAGGCACTCTGTTTTGCCGGCGATGTGGGGAGCGTATCCATTGCCTTCTGGATCATCTTCCTGATGCTGAAATTGATGCTCGAAACCGGAAGCGGCGTATGGATACTCCTGTTGGCGGTGTACGGCGTGGATACCGTATGTACACTGCTGCACAGGCTGGCCACCGGACAATCGATCTTCAGAGCGCACCAGACCTTCTTTTTTCACGTACTCTGCCTGGAGCAGGGGCTGCCGCAAAGGGTTGTTTCCATGCTCTACGCCCTGGCCCAACTGGCCGTCTCGGCCATAGTAATCTTCTATTGGCAAAGCCTCACTTTTGGGCAACTGGCACTGGTAACCCTTCTGCCTCTCACCGCCATTTACCTGACTAAATTTCTCATTCTCCACCGCAAAAAGGTGAGAGCGTCAAAAAGCGTACAACAACCTGCGTAATGAACCCATGGTATGCCTACTACACCCGATCGCGCGCCGAAAAGGCCGCTTTTGCCAGGTTACTGCAACAGGGCATAGAGGCCTTTCTGCCGCTATACACAGTAGAAAAGCAGTGGTCGGACCGCAAAAAAAGGGTTGAGGAGCCCCTGATCCGGGGTTATATCTTTGCCCGACCCGATAGCCACCAATACCATGCGGTATTAAACACCTTTGGCGTGGTAAACTGCCTCTGGTACAACGGAAAGCCGGCTCTCATCCCTGATGCGCAGATTGAGGTACTCCGGCAGGTGATGAAAGAGCGGATGGAGATAGAACCTGCACCCGAGTTACTTTGTCCGGGACAGCTGGTTACCGTGCTGGGAGGCCCGCTGAAAGGACGCGAGGCCGAACTGGTGCAAATAGCCGGCAAACACAAAATCGTAATCCGAATAGACCATATCGACAAATCACTGCTGGTGGCCATCAGCCCCCAAATGGTAAAACCGATAGCCCGAATTGCTCACACAACCTGAAGGCCATTATGATTATCGAGACCCGATCCTATCCGCGTGCCGCCCTCATAGGCAACCCCTCCGACGGCTATTATGGCAAGACCATTGCCTTTGTATTCAGTAATTTCAGGGCCAAAGTACAGCTCTACCAAACCCCCGAACTGGAGATTGTGCCCGAAGCGCTCGACGTGGACAAGTTCCACAATATCGAAGAGCTGGCCTCGAATGTGGCACTAAACGGCTACTATGGCGGCTTACGGCTGCTGAAAGCCTCGATAAAGGTGTTCTACACCTACTGCCGCGCCCAACAGATTGCGCTCGACAACCGAAACTTCACCATCCGATACTGCAGTAATATTCCCATCCGGCTGGGGCTTGCCGGCTCGTCGGCCATTATCACCGCCTGCTGTAAAGCGCTCATGGCCTTCTATGGCATTACCATCCCCAAACCGATTCTGGCCAATCTGGTGCTACGTGTCGAAACCGAAGAACTGGGGATTGCCGCCGGCCTGCAGGATCGGGTGGCGCAGGCCTACGAAACCCCCGTCTACATGGATTTCAGCCGCGACATCATGGAAAAACAGGGGTACGGTGCCTACCAACCCCTTACCACCGCCGGCTTTCCCAATCTCTACATAGCCTATAAAACCAAACTCTCCGAAGGTACCGAGGTAACCCACAATACACTGAAGGCGCGCTTTGCCATTGGCGAAAAGGCGGTGCTCGATGCCATGCAGGCCTGGGCGCAACTCACCGAGCAATTTATGGCCGCCCTCACCAAGGCCGACCACCCCGAAATGGCCCGGCTCATTAACCAAAACTTCGATCTGCGACGCAGCCTCATTCCCATATCGGCCCCAAACATCGAGATGGTAGAGGCGGCGCGTTCGACGGGTGCTTCGGCCAAATTTACCGGATCGGGGGGCGCCATCATAGGGAGCTACACCACCGAAGCGATGTTCCAAGCGCTGCAAAAAACATTGGAGCCCCTCAACATAGAGGTGATAAAACCGCAAATCGTAAACCACGTATGATCACCAAAGCCGTTATACCCGCCGCCGGATGGGGCACCCGCTTTCTGCCCATCACCAAGAGCCAGCCCAAAGAGATGGTGCCCATTGTCGACACCCCTGTAATTCAATATGTGGTAGAAGAGGCCGTACAATCGGGCATCACCGATATCCTGATTATCATTGGCAAGGGGAAACGGGCCATCGAAGAGCATTTCGACCGCAGCCCCCTGCTCGAGGCCGCACTGGCCGAGAAGAAACAGTGGGCCGAACTGGAAAAGCTGAAACGGATCTCCGACCTGGCCAACATCCACTTTATCTGGCAAAAAGAGATGAACGGCCTGGGCGATGCCATCCGCTACGCCCGCGATCATGTGGCCAACCAGCCCTTTGCCGTGCTCTTGGGCGACAACCTGGTCTCGGGTCAGGTTCCCGCCACCCGGCAGCTGATTGAGGTATTTAACCGCTACAAAAGCTCGGTAGTGGCCCTCGAAGAGGTTCCCCGCGAACGGGTACACCGATACGGCATCATCGACGGCCGACCCATGGAGCAGAACGTCTTTATGGCCCGCGACTTCATCGAAAAGCCCGATCCTGCCGACGCCCCCTCCAACCTGGCCATTGCCAGCCGCTACATCTTCACCCCCGACATCTTCGACTACCTGGAGCAGACCCCCCGCGGCAAAAACAACGAAATCCAGCTCACCGATGCCATGCGCCTCATGGTAAAGCACAACGCCATGTACGGCCTTAAATTCGAGGGCAAACGCCACGACGTAGGCAACAAACTCGACTTCATCAAAACCAACATCCTCTTCGGCCTCCAAAACGAAGAGATTGGGGAGCAGCTTAAGAACTGGTTAACCCAATTTATAGCCCAAATAGATCAGGATAAGTAATCGGTATGCTGTTTAACTCCCTACATTTTTTGGTCTATTTTATTCTGGTGCTTTCGCTTTACTATGCACTCCCCCACTCCAAAAGATGGATATTGTTACTTGGGGCAAGTTGCTACTTTTACATGGCCTTTGTGCCGGTCTATATCTTGATACTGGGGTTCACCATTGTGGTCGACTATATTGCGGGCATCTACATTGAAAAGGCAGAAGGAAACCGCAGGAAACTCTTTCTGATTATCAGCCTGATTGCCAATATCGGGGTACTCGGGTTCTTTAAATATTACAACTTTCTGAACCGAAGCCTCTCCTCTTTCCTGCAATTAGGCTTCGATATGGCAACTCCCCTGCCCTATCTCTCCATTCTATTGCCCATTGGCTTGTCGTTTCACACCTTTCAGGCCATGAGCTACACCATCGAGGTGTACAGAGGGGCGCACAAGGCAGAACGACACTTCGGCATCTACGCGCTCTACGTAATGTTCTTTCCACAGCTGGTTGCCGGACCCATAGAGCGGCCGCAAAACCTGCTCCCGCAATTTCGCACCTCAAAGTTTTTCCAGGCCGAAGGGTTTCGACAAGGGCTTGCTCAAGTGGCCATGGGCTTTTTCAAGAAGGTGGTGATTGCCGACCGTCTGGCTATGGCAGTGGACCATGCCTATGCAACCTCGCCCGAACAATCGGGTCTCAGCATGGCAATTGCTGCCTTTTTCTACTCCTTTCAAATCTATTGCGACTTCTCGGGCTATTCGGATATCGCCATCGGATCGGCAAGAATGATGGGCTTCAAATTAATGACCAACTTTAATGCCCCCTACCTGGCCAAATCGTTAACCGAATTCTGGAAACGGTGGCACATCTCCCTCTCCACCTGGTTTAAAGATTACCTCTATATCTCGTTGGGCGGCAACAGAGTAAGCGCCGCCAAAGTGTACAGAAATCTCTTTATTGTTTTCCTTATCAGCGGTTTATGGCACGGTGCCAACTGGACCTTTGTGATATGGGGGGCGTTGCACGGCGTGATTATTGTAGCCGAAAAATTTGTCAACCACCTTCACCTCCCCACAGGAGGCCGGCTCTATAAAAAAATCGCACCCATCATAAAAATGATGGGTACATTTGTGTGCGTAACGCT
>JBFWIG010000227.1:0-4555 GCA_050256115.1 Bacteroidales bacterium
TTCCGAATTCGATCTGAAGAAGGCGCAGGAGCGGCTTCATATTCTGGAAGGTTTGCTGATTGCCGTCGACAACATCGATGAAGTGATCCGGATAATCAGGGCTTCGGCCAATCCCGATGAGGCACGCGAAGCGTTAATGGCTCGGTTTCAACTCTCCGAGTTGCAGTCGCGGGCCATTGTCGATATGCGTCTGCGTCAACTAACGGGTCTGGAGCGTGATAAAATCAAGCTTGAGCATGAAGAGCTCCTGAAACTGGTGGCCTTTCTGCAACAGATTTTGGTTGACGAAGGGCTTCGGATGAAGATTATTAAGGATGAGCTGCTTGCCGTTAAAGAGAAATATGGTGATGAGCGTCGTACGCAAGTTGTAATGAGTGCCGATGAGTTCAACCCCGAAGATTTCTATGCCGACGACGACATGGTAATTACCATTTCGCATATGGGGTACATCAAAAGGACTCCGCTTGCCGACTTTAAGACCCAAACCAGGGGAGGGGTAGGTTCGAAAGGGAGTACCACCCGCGATGACGATTTCCTGGAGCACCTGTTCCACGCATCGATGCACAATACGTTGCTCTTCTTTACGGAAAAAGGGAGGTGTTTCTGGTTAAAGGTGTATGATATCCCTGAAGGAAATAAGACCTCGAAGGGGCGCGCTATCCAAAATCTGATTAATCTGGAGCCCGACGACAAGGTAAAAGCCTATATTAATGTTTTGACACTGCAGAACGAGGATTATGTGAATAATCATTATATTGTTCTCTGTACACAGAGGGGAACCATCAAGAAGACCTCACTTGAGGCCTATTCGCGTCCCCGTACAAATGGTATTAATGCCATAACTGTTAGGGAGAATGATATGTTGCTCGAAGCAAAACTGACTACGGGAGCTTCCGAAATTCTCCTGGCTGTTCGCTCAGGAAGGGCTATTCGTTTTAATGAAAGTACGGTACGACCGGTTGGTCGTACCGCCTCAGGTGTCCGGGGTATCTATGTGGGTCAAAATGAAGATCCGGATGTTGAGCTCGTAGAAACAGACGAGCCGATTGTTGAGGGTGATGAAGTGATAGGTATGATTTGCATCGATGCTGCCGATAAAGATATTCTGGTGGTTTCGGAGAATGGTTTCGGTAAACGTTCGCCGTTGCAGGATTACCGGGTTACCAATCGGGGCGGAAAAGGTGTGAAAACCTTGAATGTCACGGAGAAGACAGGTGCTCTGATAGCTATTAAGGCGGTAGGAAACGATGAAGACTTAATGATTATCAATAAGTCGGGAGTAGCCATCCGAATGCATGCCGACAGTATTCGGGTTGCAGGAAGGGCCACGCAGGGTGTTCGATTGATAAATCTGCGTGGCGACGATTCGATTGCCTCAGTAACCCAGGTTCCCCGTTCGGACGAAGAGGAGGTGGCTGTAACGCCAGTCGAAACTGACACTGAAGGTGCCGTTTTGGGCGTTGATTCGGTGGCCCAGGGTTCGCCCGATGAGATTGCAGGATTACTTGACCGTGCAATGCAACAACAAAAAGAAGAAGAGTCACAGAACTAGTATAGAAACCCCCACAAAAAACTGAATACGTATGAAAAAGATCATCTCTCTGGCGCTTGTCACTCTGTTAGGGTGCGGTGCCCTCTACGCCCAGAACGATGCCGGCTATGCTGCTGTCGAGAAGAAACTGGTAAAAATAAATGCAGCTGTCGAGAATCCGAAGAAAGCGACCGTTGCCAAGAATTGGCTTGCAAGAGCCAGGGCCTATAGTGAGCTCTACAACGTAAACATGAAGTATGTGCGGATGGGTTCTTCGCCTGCCGAAATGAAGATGTTCTTTAAAATTGATCCTTCCGAAACGCTTGCCGACAAGCAGGGAAATGAAAAACATGTATATCCCTATATCAGTCTCTATTATACCGAAGGGCAACTCTCGGGTTGGGAAGATACCAAGTCGGGGGCAGAAAAACCGCTCGATATCTCGGCCGATAGTTATAAGAAAACGCTTGAGTTGGCTCCCGAAATGGTAGAGGCAAAAAATGAGCTGACCAACCTGAAAGTCTCTTACGAACAGGAGGGTATGAATGCATATGGCCAGAAAAAGTATGCGGAGGCTTTGGCAAATTTCGAGAAGATTTTGGCCATCAATACTGCCATAGGGGTTCCTGCAGAAGTCGATACCTCTATCATCTTTTATTGTGGTTTTATGGCAATGCTCGATAAGAAGTCGGATAAAGCCATTGAGTATCTCGACAAGGCTGTTGCTTTACAGGTTAGCGATCCTGCTGTCTATGAATTTCTGTATACCCTCTATATGGAGAAACAGGATACCCTCAAAGGGCTCAACTATTTGCGCGCCGGTTATGAGAAGTTTCCTGCCGACAAAAATATTCTGCTACAACTGATTCAGGTGCTCATCGACACCAATAATGCAAACGAGGCCATCGAGAAAATTCAGGCTGCCAAAACGTTAGATCCCACCAATAAGTTGTTCCCGTTTGTAGAAGGTACGCTGTATGATAAATTGGGCGATGTAGAAAAGGCGGTTGCCGGTTATTCGAAGGCTGTTGAACTGGATCCCACTTTTTACGATGCGCTTTACAATGTGGCGGTTTTCTATTATAACCATGGTGTGAAACTGGTTGAAGAGGCAAACGACGAGAAAGAGGCAGCTGCATTCGAGAAGAAACTGGCCGAAGGCAATGAGTTTTTTAAGAAGGCGCTCGAACCGCTCGAAAAATGTCGCGAAATCAACCCCAAAGGGGAGGGTGTACTCTCAACCTTGAAAAGTCTCTATTATCGCTTCAAGATGGAAGACAAACTGAAAGAGGTACAGGCTGCCATCGATGCGCTGTAATACCTTTTTTCTGTTTTCCATGTAGCGAATACTGCTGATTTCTACGCCTCCTGCTGTTTTGTATATTGATATTCAATCGATTCTATTCTGATTTTCTTTTCAGTTGTTAGAATTTTGATGTATTAATTTCGAATAGCAGGAGGCGTTTTGTTTTTTTCCAGAAAAAGGGGAGGAGAGGAGAGGAGTGATAAATCGACGCACTTTTGTTACACAATCATTGGGTGGTTTGCTATTCGCTGCGAGTGAGGGGCTTTTTGGCATGTTTGGCAGTAAGAAGGTTCGCTTTGGGGTAGTTACCGATCTGCATTATGCCGATGTTGCTGCCGGAGGTTCGCGGCATTACCGTTTGTCCGAACAGAAATTGCTCCGGGCTATGGAGACTTTTCAACGTGAAGGGGTCGATTTTCTGATTGAGCTGGGTGATTTCAAGGACCAGGCTTCGCCACCCGATGCAGCGGGAACCTTGACCTATCTGCGTACCATAGAGTCGATCTTCCGGAGTTTTCCTAAACCGGTTTATCACGTGTTGGGTAATCACGACATGGACAGCCTCACAAAGGCCGAGTTTTTGGAGAATACCCAAAATAGCGGTTTGGCAAACGGAAAGCCATATTATGCGTTTCGAAAAGGGCCTTGTCGGTTTCTGGTGCTTGATGCCAATTTTACCGCAGAGGGTTCCGATTACAGTAGAGGTAATTTTGATTGGACCAGCGCCATGGTGCCGCAAGCGCAGTGCAACTGGCTTCAGGCCGAATTAGAGAGGAGCGATGGCCCGGTTGTGCTCTTTATTCATCAGCTGCTGGATGGATTTTCTACGGTACCCAAGTCGGTATGCGTGAAAAATTGGCTCCAAATTGTTAAAATTTTAGAAGAGAGTGGAAAGGTGATTGCCGTATTCCAGGGTCATCATCATGAAGGTCACCATAGTTACAGGCAGGGAATTCACTATATAACGCATGGTGCAATGGTAGAAGGTAGTATCTCATCGAATTGCTATTCTATTGTCGAGATAGCGATTGAGGGAGGGAAACCCCGAATTTCGGTTGAGGGTTTCGGCCGAAGCGGTCCATGGGTGGTGTAGTAATATCCTACCTGGCAAAACTCTACTTAACATAATATATATTATATAACAAACCGATCGGGCCAAAAAAAAGGGGAGCTGCCTTGATTTGGCAGCCCCCCATAAAAATGAGCAGGCCTGTAAGCCGGGTTCTGTCCTCCCGAAAGAGGTTCCCATCATTTATCTAGCCCGATTGTCACCAATCGGATCGTCAGCGGCCTACCCCCCGGCATCGGGCGAGCAACCCTTAACTGCCGGTATACATGGCCTTACAACCCATGGTGTGTGCGGCTTCTGCTGTTGCCAACAAAACCGGTGGGCTCTTACCCCGCCTTTTCACCCTTACGCCCTCTACACACGGTAAAAGGCGCGGTTATTTTCTGTCACACGAACATACCCTCACGAATATCTTCCCGTTAGGAAGCATGGTGCTCTGCGTTGCCCGGACTTTCCTCCCTTCCCATAATAGGAACAGCGATAGAACGGCCTGCTCAAAAAAAAGAACGACTATCATCGGATAAAAACCGATGGCTTATTTGGGAAAGACCATGGTAGCGCCATATCCATACTCCTTAAACGATGCATCCTGAAATCGAATCCTGGGATACTCTCTCTCTAAGGTTTTCCGGAGCGTGTAGCGAAGTTT
>JBFWIG010000228.1:0-4553 GCA_050256115.1 Bacteroidales bacterium
TATTGGCAGCTATTCCAATGCCATTCAACTTGTGATTGCCACCTTCGCCTTATTGGGAGGGATAAACTTTACCCTGTTATATCTGGTGGTGCTCCGTCGGTTTAAAAAGGTATGGAACGACGATGAACTCCGATTTTTCTTGTTAGCCGTTGGTGTGGCCGTTCTAATTGTTTCCGCTTCGCTGATCTTTTCGGGAACCTCTCCGGGGGAAGCATTCAGATATGCCTATTTTCATGTGGCCAGTTTCATAACCAGTACGGGTTATGTAGTTGCCGACCATACCTCCTGGCCTCCTCTTGCTGCTTTTGTACTGTTAACTATCATGGTAACCGGTGCTTGTGCCGGCTCTACCTGCGGGGGCGTAAAATCGGTGCGGGTCTTGCTGCTTTGGCGGGCGATTCCGGCGCAAATTAAGAAAATTTTACACCCGAGGGCCGTGTATATTGTTCGGCTCAATGAGGCAAAGGTCAACGAAGAGCTCCTTTTTAAGGTACTTTCGTTTGCTGTGCTTTATGTGGTTGCCATCGGGCTGGGTACTGCAGCGCTGCTGATGATGGGGGTCGACCACATTACGGCTTTGTCGGGAGTGGTAAGTTGTGTGGGTAACGTTGGTGCCGCCTTTGGGTCGGTTGCCGGTAATTATGGCGGATTACCCGATGCAGCCAAGTGGGTGTTAACCTTCCTGATGCTGTTGGGGCGTCTGGAACTCTTTAGTGTGATGGTTTTATTTACTGCCGGGTTTTGGGAGGATAACTAATTTATTCTTCCTCTACGCTGATCGCTCTCTCCTCTGATGTAAAGGCACTAAAGTAACCCAGCGCTCCACCCGTGATATTGGATTCGGGGTTGGCCGGTTCGGCATCGCCCGAAAGCACATTGGCCAGGGTGTAAAAGTAGCGGAAAACGGGTTTGTCTATACATTGCATCTCCAAACGTACCTTGTCGCCCGGTTTCAAGCCATCATCGTCGTCGGGATCGTTGTTATCGGTGCTTCCAAAGTAATAGACCCCTCTGCGAACCACCAGGCCATCGGTGTACTCATCGTGTTCAATGTCGACCATCTTCTGGAATACATCGTTGACAAACAGACGGAACCGATAGAAGTTTTTTACACCCGCCGGATCCCGAAACATGGCATAAGGCATCAGATAGTCCTGCCCGGGGAAGCGTTCCGTAGCCACATAAATGGAGTCGAAGGCCACCTTTTGGGGCATGGTCGAAACCGAGGAAAATGTTTTGTTCCCGATTGTTACCATAAGAGAGTAGGTTCTGCCCGGAACCCCCACCAGGGAGTCGGAACGGTATATCCCGGGCGAAACCTCGTTGAACAACAGATTGTTGCCCGCATTGTCGGAGAGCGCAACAAGGGCATCCGAAACGCCTTCAAACCGGGTCTCTTCATAGAAATTGAGTGTAGTAGAGATGCTCACTTGGGCGGGAGCCGGAAGATCGGAGATTACCCCTTCAATCACATATTGGGGGGCGGCTTCCTTTAATTCAATAGTAACCACCTCTTCGCAGCCAACCAAAAGGAGGAGTGACGCGGGCCATATCAACAGGGTTTGCAGGGCTCTCATCCGGATTAAAATTTGAAGTTATACGAAATGGAGGGAACCATCTTGAAAAGGGAGTATTTTACCGCCTGCGTTCGGGTTACATCCTTGGGGTCTTCGCGGAAGATAATCATGAAGGGGTTTGCCCGCCCATAGAGATTATAAATGCCAAACGACAACTCTGCACTGTACTTCCCGCGCTTTTTAAGCGTGTGGGTGGCCCCGGCATCCAGTCGGTGGTAAGGCTCCACCCGGTAGCCATTCCGCTCGGAGTAGTAGTTTACCACCTGGTCATCGACTATATATTTCCCACTGGGGTAGGTAACCGCATTCCCGGTGGCATAGACCCAATTGGCCGAAAGGCTCCATTTTGGACTCAGGGTATAGAAGGCAACTATCGAGATATCGTGGGTTCTGTCCTGTTTAGCAGGGTACCATCGGTTTTGGTTTATCTTCTCGATTCTTTTTTCGGATCGGGAGAGGGTATAGCCAATCCATCCGTTCAGCTTTCCATAGCGTTTTTTCAGGAAGAGTTCAATTCCGTATGCCCGCCCCTTTCCAAAAACCAGATCGCTTTCTATCACCTCGGTTCGTATGGGTTCGGCGCCATCTTTATAGTCAATTTGATTCTGCAGGTTTTTATAGTACGACTCCACACTAAAGTCGTAGTTGTCGTCGAAAAAAGTGCGATAGTAACCTATCGAATACTGGTCGGAGATTTCCGGTTTAATGAGGTTGGAACTGGGCGTCCACCGATCGAAGGGAGAGGCCATTGTTGCATTCGAAAGCAGATGCATATTTTGGGTATTCCTTGCATACGAACCCTTTATCGACGAACTCTCCGAAAGACGATAGCTGAAGGAAAGTCGCGGTTCGGCGTGAATATAGGTCTTTACCAACCTCCAAGAGGGGTAGGAGAGGGTGTCGGTGATGGCCCCTGAATCGTCGAAACGGTAAAGATCGCCCCCTCCCAGCACGCTGAAGAACGAAAGGCGGAGGCCGTACGTGATATTCAGTTTTTCGGAGAATTCGAGCGAGTGCGATGCGAAGAGCGCATTTTCCAAAGCCGCTCGCTTTTGAAATGCCTTAGGAATAATCCTGTCTGGCACCGATGAAGAGGCCTTTCCGGGCTGGATGGCATGGTGAATGGCGTTAAAGCCAAAACGGAATAGGTTCTTGGGGTTGGCGGTATACTGAAACTCCTGCTTGATATTCCAATCGCGGATCTCAGAGAGAATATCGATGCCCGACCCTCCGAAATTCACATCTACATTATAGTTGAAGTTGCTGTATATAAGCGAGGTGTTAATAAACATACGGGGGCTTGCCTGTCGGTTCCATCGCACCGTAGCTGTGGTGTTTCCCCAGCCAACGCCAAAGATATTCTGAAACCCCAACTTATCGCGCCCTGCGTAAAGCGAAACGAAGAGTTTGTCGCGGGTTGAGAGGATATAGTTGGCTTTGGCGTTAATGTCGTAGAAATAGAGTTTGTTATTGCGCAGATTCTCTTTATTAGATAGCTTGAGAAAGAGATCGGCGTAGGTGCGGCGTCCCGACAGAAAAAAGGAGGATTTATCCTGCTGAATTGGCCCCTCGAGGCTCAATTTGGTAGAGATTAAGCCTAACGATCCGGCGCTGTGAAAGGTTTGGTTATTCCCTTCATTCATTTTCATGTCGAGAACCGAGGAGAGGCGGCCGCCGTACTGAGCCGGCATTCCCCCTTTATAGATGGTGATATCTCGAATAGCGTCGGAGTTGAAGGTAGAGAAGAAACCCAACAGATGGGAGGCATTATAGACAGGGGCTTCGTCGAGCAGGATCAGATTTTGGTCGGCACCGCCCCCTCTCACATAAAAACCGGTATTCCCCTCTCCGGCCTGTTTAATTCCCGGGATATATTGCAAGCTTTTTAACACATCTCTTTCGCCCAAAAGAACGGGAATTCTGGCCATCTCCCTCGAGCTTAGCCGCTCCACCCCCATTTCGGCTCTTCTTAAGCGTGATTGGGCGCTCCCCGACGAAACCACCACCTCCTCCAGTTCGAGTAAATTTTCTTCCAGCTCTACTGCCAGCGACAACGGTTGGTTTAGGACAATTGCTCTCTCCTGCGTGGTAAAACCAATCGACTGGAAGAGTAAGATATAGTTGCCCGGGTTCAGGGTGAGTGAGTAGTGGCCATACTCATTGGCAGTGGTTCCGAGTGTTGGGCTCCCTTTTACCGACACAGAGGCTCCTATAAGAGCCTCGCCCGACCCCTTCTCTTTAACGGTTCCGCTTATAGTAACTCTCTGTTGAGCAGATGTATGTATGCAGAACAAAAGAGAAAGAAGGTAGAGCAGATTTTTCATAAGGGCGAAAATTGTGTTGCAAATATATAAGCCTTTTCTGAAATGGCCGCAGGGGTTGAGTTAAGTGATTCTTTTTTCTATCTTTAAAGTACTATTAACACTAATCCCACTATATTATGAGTATGCTTCAGGAGTTTAAAACATTTGCCATGAAGGGCAATGTGGTTGATATGGCCGTAGGTATCATTATCGGCGGTGCATTTGGAAAAATTGTCACTTCGGTGGTGAATGATGTGATTATGCCTCCCATCGGTCTGTTGGTTGGCGGCGTTAATTTTACCGAACTTACAATTGTGCTGAAAGAGGCAGTTGGAGAGACTCCGGAAGTGGCCATCAAGTATGGCAATTTTATCCAGGTTGTCTTCGATTTTCTGATTGTAGCTATGGCTATTTTTATGATGATTAAGTTTATGAATGGCCTTCAGAAAAAGAAAGAGGAGGCTCCCGCTCCCCCGGCTGCGCCTCCTGCTCCTTCTAAAGAGGAACTTTTGCTTGCCGAAATCCGCGATTTGTTGAAGACGAAATAAATTGTTTCTCTCTTTTACAATTACAGATAAGGTTTTGCGTTTTTGGTGATTCAAAAATCAGGGTCGCTTTACCTTTGCGATGCGTATGAAGTAAGAAAACGTTGCTGCTAACCCATTAAATTGAA
>JBFWIG010000229.1:0-4459 GCA_050256115.1 Bacteroidales bacterium
TCCGATCTGTATCGGCCCGATTTGCAGGCGATTGTTATAGTTGGCGATATCGATCCCGAAGCGGTGGAAGCCCGTATAAAATCGCTCTTTTCTGATATTCCCAGGCCGACCGATCCCGCCCAACGAATCGTTTACCCCATTGCCGATAACCAGGAGCCTCTGGTGGCAGTGCTCTCCGATCCCGAGGCTCGTTCAACCCGGGTTGAGATCTATTTTAAACACAATCCGCTTTCGGAGGAGGAGAAGCAGACGGAGCAGGGCTATTTACGCACGCTGCAACACTACCTGATTTCGATTATGCTCTCGCAGCGCTTTGCTGAGATCCGGCAGAGTGAGAACCCTCCTTTTGCCTCGGCAGGTGGCTCCTATTCCAGCCTGGTAAGGAGTAAGGATGGATTTGTGTTAACCGCTTTGCCCGTAGATAACCGGGTTGAAACGGCTTTTGAGGCTCTGCTTACCGAGGGACGCCGCATGCAACTTCACGGATTTCTCTTGTCCGAACTTGATAGAGCAAAGGCTATGATTATGAGCAGCCTGGAGCAGCAGTATAATGAACGCGACAAGATGCGTTCCGAGCATTATGTGAATCAGTATGTGCGCCATTTCCTGGATAAGGAGCCAACGCCGGGCATTGAATGGGAATACACCATGTTACAGCGGGTTCTGCCGCAAATTTCGCTCGAAGGGGTGAATGAACTGGCCCGGAGTTATATTACTCCCACCAATATCATTGCTTCGGTTACCGGCGCAGAGCTGCCGGGTAAGCCCTTGCCTTCGAAAGAGTCGTTACTGGCACTTCTCTCTGCTGCCGGATCGAAAAACCCCGGGCCCTATCGCGATGAGGTCTCGGATAAGCCGTTGGTTGGGCAGCATCCCGAAGCCGGCCATATAGTGAAGGAGATTACACATCCAAAATTGGGGCTTACCGAGTGGCAGCTCTCAAACGGGGCTCGTGTGCTTTTGAAACCCACCACGTTTAAGGAGGATGAGCTTCTCTTTTCGGCCTGGAGTGAGGGCGGCCTTTCGAAGGTAACCAACCAGCAGGATCTATTTTCTGCCCAACTTTCAGTGGCATTTGTTACCAGTAGCGGCTTGGGCGAGTTCTCTTCGACCGATCTGAATAAGGTGCTGGCGGGGAAAAATGCCTCCTTAAGCCCCTCGTTGAGCCTCTATTATGAGTCGTTAAGCGGCTCCTCTTCGGTAAAAGATCTGGAGACCCTGCTGCAACTTAACTATCTCTTTTTTACAGCGCCCCGTAATGATGAGAAGGGAGTTCGCACCGTAATGAACTCCTATCGAAACTCTTTGGCCAATGCGGCATCCGACCCGGGACAAAACTTTTCCGATACGGTGCAGGTTATGCTGGCAAACCGTCACCCCCGCGTACAGCGGTTGAATCTGGCCGCGCTCGATAAGGTAGATCCCGCGAAAGCCCATGAAATCTTCAAAAACCGGTTTGCATCTGCCTCTGATTTTACCTTTCTTTTGGTGGGTAATCTGCATCCCGACACAATCAGACCTCTTCTGCTTACCTGGTTAGGCGGACTTCCTGCCTCCGACAGTAAGGAGCGGTATACCGATTGGAATATCCGTTATCCCAAGGGGCGGGTGGTAAATAGTTTCGATTTTCCGCAGACCGTGCAGAAGTCGTCCAATTATGTGGTTTACTCTGCCAAATTGAACTACTCCATGAAGAGTGCTATCTGCGTAGAGGCCATTGGCGAAATTTTGGGCACGCGTTATCTGGAGAGCATTCGCGAAGAGCAGGGGGGGAGTTATGGGGTGAGTACCTCCGGAAGTCTGGCTCGTATTCCCGAATCGACGGCACTCCTTACGATGCGGTTCGATACTGATCCGGCCATCAAGGATCAGATGATAGCGATTATTCATCATGAGGTGGAGCAGTTCCTGAAAGAGGGGCCACGCGCTGACGATTTCCAGAAGGTGAGGGAGGCCATGCTGAAACAGCACCGGGAGAATCTGATGGAGAACGGGTTCTGGCGGTCGGCCGCCATTGCCCTCTTCCGTGACGGGCTCGACATGACCGACTCCTACCGCAAAACGGTGGAGAACCTGAAACCCTCCGATCTGAAAAAAGTGCTAAAGCAGATGGTTAAGCAGAAAAATGTGCTTGAGGTGCAGATGATGCCCGCTTCACGATAGCACACATCTCGCCAAATCGGCTCTCCATATCGGTAAGGAGCGCAAACTGAGCCACTGTTCGTTGCCAGTTGTGTTGGGGATGGTGAATCTTATAGTAGGTGTCGCCATCGAGATAGTCGGCAAAGAAGCGTACGGTTTGCATATAGGTGAGCAGTTTTGCACCAAAGGCCAGATTTTCGGTCTCTGCGGGGGTAAGGAATCCTGATGCGGTAGCCAGATACCCGTTGGTGTAGGCTTCGAATATGGGCAGATTGATAGAGATTCTGCTTAGGTCGGCATCATCTTCGGCTCCGGTGTTGGCTCCTGTGCGCATGAAGTCGCCAAAATCGGAGAGAACATAGCCGGGCATTACGGTATCAAGGTCTACCACACACAACACCTCTCCATTCCGATCGAACAGTACGTTGTTTACTTTGGTGTCGCAGTGATTAATCCGTTTGGGCAGGAGGCCTTCGCGGTGCATCTTTTCGGCTTTGCACATTTCGTCGGCTCGTTTCTCTATTTCGTCTACCATGAATTGCACTTTAGAGAGCCGTCCTGCTTTGTTGTTTTTCACTGCCTCGCGAAAGGTGGCCAATCGTGCCTCCATATTGTGAAAATTGGGAATGGTTTCGTGAAGCGGCTTGCCGGGCAGATCGGCCAACATCGACTGGAACTCTCCGAAGGCCATTCCTGCCGCATGGGCCAATTGCGGGGTGATGCTCTCGTTATAGCTGATGCTGTCTGGGATAAAGCGCATCAGACGCCAGTAAGCACCATCGTCAGACAAGTGGTACCATTTGCCGTCTTTAGCGGGAATGAGTCTCAGTACGCGACTTTCGATCTCTTCGATTCCGAGTGTGGCCAGTTTCTGGCGGATGTGGTTGGTTACGCGGCAGATATTCTCCTGCAGTTGCTCCACGTTCTTGAAGATGGCATGATTAATTTTTTGCAGCACGTAATCGGGATGGGACGGCGATTGGGTACGAACCAGAAAGGATTCATTGATATGTCCTGCGCCCAGCGGGCCGCCTTGTTGGTATTGGCCTGCGGCCTCAAACTGTTCGAAAAGTTTCTGAATGTCCATGGGTTTTGGGGGTTTCGAGGGGTATGTTAAGGTGTAAAATTGCTGCTTTTTTTTTGTGAATGCAACCCCGATGGCCTGCAGATTGCCGTTTTATGTTGCAGAAAAGCTTTTGCTGCCTGGTTTGTCTGAATTATTCTCGTTATCTTCGTTCTGCAACTAACCCGTTGAATACTTAATAAACCTGAAAACCTATGTCTGTTACTGCCTCTTCAAAGAGTTATGCAGGCCCCCTCTTTTTTGTCGGGGTCCTCTTTTTTATGATCGGATTTGCATTGGGTATTAATGGCCTGATTGTACCGTTCTTGCGCGAAGCCCTCGACATTTCGAAGGGCCAATCGTATCTGGTTTTGGGAGCCACCTTCTCTACCTTTGTGATTTTTGGATACCCTTCGGGCTTACTTATCAAGCGAATCGGCTATAAGCGAGCTATGGTGGTATCGTTTCTCTTCTTTGCCCTGGGGCTCTTCCTCTTTGTTCCTGCGGCTCGTATGCAGAGTTTTTCGCTTTTTCTCCTGGCCTCCTTTATTAGTGGTATTGGCAACACGCTGCTACAGGCGGCCGTTAATCCCTATATCACGATTCTGGGTCCGATGGAGAGTGCGGCCACTCGTATGAGTATGATGGGGATAGCCAATAAAGCTGCCTGGGCCATCGCCCCCATCTTTTTGGGCCTTTTTCTCGATCTTGAGAATGTGGTGCTTCAGGATATCTATTTCCCCTTCTATCTGATTACCGCAACTTTTGTTGTGTTGGGTCTGGTGTCGATGTTAGTTCCCCTTCCTGAGGTAAAGGCAGTTGGCGAAGACGATTCCGATTCGGGCGAAGGTCAGGTTTGTGCTTACGCAGCCTCGAAAACCAGCGTGTTCCAGTTTCCGCATCTGATGTTGGGGTTAATTACACTGCTTATGTATGTGGGGGTTGAGACCGTTGCAATGGCCACAATTGTAGATTATGCCTCTTCAATGAAATTGCCTAATCCCGAGATTTTTACTTCGTATACGGTAATCTGCATGGTTGTGGGTTATCTGGTAGGGGTCTTCTTTATTCCGAAATACATTTCGCAAAGTCGGGCACTCTTTGCCTGCTCAATTATCGGGTTGATCAGTTCGCTGGCCATTGTGCTGGTTCCGGGTTCTATCTCCATCTGGTTTGTGGCGTTGCTGGGTTTGGCAAATTCGCTGATGTGGCCGGCTATCTGGCCTCTGGCGATGTCGGATTTGGGTAAATATA
>JBFWIG010000230.1:0-4449 GCA_050256115.1 Bacteroidales bacterium
TGATAGTGGCAAAAAGAGCATCGTCTATGCTCCCACTTTTTACCCCAGCTCTATTGAGTATATGCCCCGCAACTTTCCGAACGATTTTCGGAACTACAACCTGATTATTAAGCCCCATTTCTTCTCTTTTTCGAAACCGGCCTACCGGCATCATCTTAAAAGATTCCGCCACTGGGCTACCTTCTCCAATGTCTATTTTGCCGGCGTCGAAGATTTTAACCTTACGCCTTATCTGGCCCTGGCCGATTTGTTGATTACCGACGAATCGTCGGCCATCTTCGAATTTGCCGCACTCGACAAACCGGTTATCTGCAACCGAAATGTCCGGTATCGCTTTATATACCGCATCTTCCGCTCAAAAATCCGCAAACGGATGGAGTCCTCGCTCGACATCTTCCGAACCATAGCTACCAATGTCTTCACCTATCCCGAACTTTTGGAAAAGAGCCTCCTGGAAATAGAACATCCCGAACTCAACCACCAGAACCGCATGGATTTGAGCGAAAAAGTGATTGGTCCGGCCGACGGGAAGGTATCGGAGAGGATTGTGGATATACTGGAAAAAGCGGTGCTCAAGTGATGCGCTGACGCGCGGTGCTCAAGTGCTCTTTTTGCGCGAAGCGCAGCATTAGAGCTCTTGAAGCGCTTCAGCGCTTCGATGCACCAGAGCACTCGAAACACAAATGCGTTGATTCATCAGAGCATTGGGCTCTGATGAATCAACGCATTTGTGTTTCGAAGGGGGTTCTGTGGGTTAGCGATCGGCCCAAGGTGAGGAGGTCGGCGTATTCGAGTTCGTCGCCCATGGAGAGGCCGCGGGCAAGGGTGGTGATCTCTACGCCCAGGGGTTGGAGTTGTTTGTAGAGGTAGTAGTTGGTGGTGTCGCCTTCGATGGTGGTGCTCATGGCGAGGATCACTTCGCGGAACTGTTCTTTTGCGACGCGGGCCTGGAGCGATTCGATGGTGAGGTCGGAGGGGCCGATCCCCTCCATGGGCGAGATAACGCCGCCCAGAACATGGTAGAGGCCGTTGTATTGTGAGGTGCTCTCAATAGACATTACGTCGCGAACGGTCTCAACTACGCATACGGTTTGTTTGTCGCGGTTGGGATTGGAGCAGATGGGGCATACCGGTTGGTCGGAAAGGTTGTGGCAGGTGGAGCAGTATTGTATCTCGTTGCGAAGCCGGATAATGGTTCGCCCAAAATTTTCGGTTTCGCTAACATCCTGCCGGAGGAGGTGTAATACCAATCGCAGTGCGGTTTTTCGGCCTATTCCGGGCAGTTTGGCAAACTCACCGACGGCACTTTCGAGCAGTCGCGAACTATATAAGGGGGTCTCCATGCGGGTTTTGTTTGGGTAGGCAAAAATACAAAATTGTAGTCCGGCAAGGTTGGTAAATTGCCCGTTTTCTTGTAGGTTTGTTGTGATAAGCACTTTTGTACACTTCCATAGATCTTGATTTTATGTTTAAAGGGCACCCTTCGGGATTGTTTGTATTGGCCTTTGCCAATCTGGGCGAGCGTTTTGGATACTATACCATGCTCGCCATTTTTACGTTATTTCTGCAAGACCACTTCTTCTGGGATGAGTCGCAGGCGGCTGCCGTATATGGGATTTTTCTGGCAGCCATCTATAGTGCGCCGCTTTTGGGAGGTCTGATTGCCGACGCGTGGCTGGGTTACGGAAAAACGGTAACCCTGGGGTTGATTGTAATGACCATCGGTTATCTGCTACTTTCGCAAACGGGTGCCAGCCCGCTGCCTATGTATATTGCTCTGGGGGTGATTGCACTGGGTGTGGGTCTTTTTAAGGGAAATCTGGCGGTAATTGTGGGGAATCTCTATGAGAAGTCGTCGGTTTCGCACCTGCGCGATGCTGCGTTCAACATCTTTTATATGTTTATTAATATAGGGGCTATGTTTGCTCCGCATGCGGCTCGTTATCTAAAAAACCGGATGATGCTCAGCCAGGGATATGAGTACGACAGTGGTCTGCCCTATATGGCTCATTCGTTGTTGAACGGCTCACAGCTGTCGGCCGAAGGGTTGGAGAGGCTTACTGCGCTGGCCACGCAGAAAGGGGAGTCGGTTGAGGCGTTTGCCCGGGGCTATATCGATGCCCTATCGGGAGGTTATACCCTCGGTTTTGCCGCGGCAGGGGTGTCGATGGTTTTATCGCTGGTCATCTTTATTGCGATGCGAAATCGTTACAAAAGTGCAGACTATATGCAGAAGAATCGTCCTGCTTCGGATATCGCAGAGAAGGAGCTTACGCCCAAGCAGACGCGCGATCGCGTGGTTGCCCTTTTGCTGGTGTTCCTGATTGTGATCTTTTTCTGGATGGCTTTCCACCAAAACGGTTCTACCCTTACCTTCTTTGCCAAGAATTACACCAGCCTCTCCGTGGGTCGCTATACCTATCTGCTCTTTACCATTCCCACCCTGTTGGCCATTTTCTCGGTGATATTGGGATCCGTTGCCATGTTTACCAAAACCGCGTCGAAGAGTCTCAAAGGTCTGGGAGCCCTCTTTACTGCGGCCGGTTTGGGCTATCTGGCTTACAATCTCTTTTCGCTGAGCGACAGAAACCGGATTGACCCGGAGCTTTTCCAGGCTTTTAACCCATGTTTGTGGTCTTTCTTACGCCTGTGGTGGTGGGCTATTTTTCCTGGCTTAACAAGAAGGGGAAGGAGCCCTCTGCCCCGAAAAAGATTGGTATCGGGATGACTATCACCACGATGGCCTTTGGATTGATGCTGTATGCCTCTATCGGCCTTCCCGGTGTGCAGTCGCTTTCGGGAAGCGTGGTAGATGCGTCGCTGGCTGTTTCGCCCTATTGGCTCATCTCTACCTATTTTGCCCTTACCGTAGCGGAGTTGTGTCTGAGCCCGATGGGGCTGTCGTTTGTGTCGAAGGTGGCGCCTCCCAAGCTTCGGGGCACCATGCAGGCCGGCTGGTTGTGTGCCACCGCCATTGGTAATTATCTGGCCGGTTTTGTGGGCCGCTTTTACATGAACTGGGAGCTGTGGCAATTCTTCCTGCTGTTGATCCTGGTGGCCGCCATCTCAGCGCTGATCATGTTCTCCATCATGAAGATTATCCGCAGAGCAAGCGAATCTTAGTGCTCTAGTGCTCTAATGCTGCGCTTCGCGCCTGATTGGAGGTAACTACCTCTTCGACAAACTTCTCCGGTTGTCTCAAAGGTAGTTACCTCCAAACTGCCAGAGTACTACGTCACCCAATCATTAGATCCTTGCGCGCCAGCGCAGCAGAGCGCGAAGCGCAGCACTAGAGCACTCAAAGTGCTATGCACTTTGAAGCACCAGAGCACCAGAGCACCAGAGCACTAGAAGAGATTTAATGCACTACTGCATTAAATCTCTTCTATCGGTTTGTTGTAGGGAAGGTTGTTGATTTGGGTTTCGAAGTCGCGGTAGAAGTTGTGGATGCGTTCCAGGGCGAGCGATGGGGTGTCGAGGATTTGATGGTTGCCAACTCCTTCGAGCGATTGGAGTACGCTGCCTACGGTGAGGTTCCGTACTGCCCTGGCAGGTTGGTAAGCTACGGTCTTGTTGTCGGAGGTGTAGACTTCGGCGAGGAGGTTTCCGGCGGTAAGGTCGCGCAGCAGATGGCGTACTATGCGTACCGGCAGTTCCAGCGCTTTCGAAAGGTCTTCGGCACTAAGTGGAGGCTGCGCGTTCAGGAAATTGACGGCCAGTTTGTTCATGATGAGAAGACCCACAATTTTGCGGGTGCGCTGATCTAAATCGCCTGTTGTGGCTTCGAGTTCGTACTGATCTATATTTTGGTTGGCAAAGGCAATTTCGGCGCCTAATAACACGATGAGCCAACTGGTTTGTAGCCAGATCAGAAAGAGCGGAATGGCAGCAAAACTACCGTATACGGCGTTGTATTTGATCACTCCGCCCTGAAATTCGAAGTAGAGCCACTGAATCAGTTCGAAAAGCGATCCGGCTAGTATCCCGGCAATGATACCCGAACGAATCTGTACTTTGGTGTTGGGTACCTTGATGTATAAAATGCTGAAGACAATCCAGATCAAGACAACCGGCGAAAAACCGATGAGGGCCTGCAGAAAGGGGCTGATATAGTCGCCGATGCCGCCCGGTTCGAAGAGGTTTTTCAGTTGGGTGGAGAGAAAAAGATTGGCGCTTCCGGTGATGATGAGAAAGAAGGGCATGATCAGGATGAAGGCAATGTAATCACTGAACCGTCGGGTGAGTTGCCGGTTCTGTTTTACATCCCAGATCTCGTTAAAGGCCGTCTCTACACTGCCAAACACTTTAATCACCGACCACATTAACATGATCGGCGTGGTGGATACCGAGGATCTGCCGCTGAACGTCTCGCGAGAGATTCTGCAATCCACACCGGTGCTGGAAAAAATCCGCAAGGTGCTGGTCAATCGCGTGCTCTCTGAGCTGAAA
>JBFWIG010000231.1:0-4441 GCA_050256115.1 Bacteroidales bacterium
ATTGTCTCGGAATAGGCCGAAGTCTCATTAGGATGAGAAGGAAGAATGACCCGAAGCACTCCACTACCGTGGGTCCCTACCCATAAACGTCCTTTTGCATCCTCGGCAAGTGCCCACACAGGAACAGAAATTCGTGGATCATCGCCATCCGATGCGCCAAAACGGACAAAGAGCTCGCGCGAACTGTCGTAACAGAAGAGCCCCTCCTCACTTCCCGCCCAAATTCTACCTCTGCTATCCTCAAGCAGGCAATAAAAAAGGCGGTTACCTGCCAATAAGGTGTCGGCCCAAAGAGTTCCGAATCGTTTAAAATTGTGACCATCAAAACGGTTGAGCCCCCCATTGGTAGCCACCCATATAAAGCCCCGTCGATCTTGCAGAATGTCTCTTACCCCATTCGATGCTAATCCCTGCTCTACTCTGTAATGCCTAAACGAAAAAGGCGAAGCGAATAGCGTGGACGGCGTGAGAAGGAGGAGGAGTAAGAGGAGGAAGGGCATGAAAATGGGTGTTATAAGAGACAAACCATTAGGGGTTAGTTATGAGCGATTAGGGCTACTGCGAAACTAACCTTCGAGAAACAGAGCCCTTACTCGTCTTTGCAATATTAGGATTAATTCGCCGATTTGTATGGTAATGCGCTACGACTTAAGGGTAAAATGATACGGGCGACTATTGTGTTAGAATTTTGGACGATTGTTATACTAGTAGTTTTTAGACTTCAGAAAAGCGGTTTCCGAATGAGAGAAAAGCAGCCTAAGAAGAGACGAAAAGCTTGTGTTTCTGCAAGTTTTCGAAAAACAAAAGGGGGTAAAGATTGGAATGAGGTATTCGATAACCTGATATAGAAAAGGGGGATAAGAGGGGAAAAAGTGGCATGAGAAAAGACAAAGCTTTTAAGAATGACAGAAAGAGCAGATCGTTAATGCCTGTTTACCAACACATTAGTTAAAATATAAAAGAAAAGGTGTTTGTCTAATGAAAAAGTGTAGAAGATTGCTGTTTTGAATTACACAAAAGATTCAATACATTTGAAACTCAAACAAATCAATTTTTATGGGCCTATTTAGAACACACATCAGACGTTTACGCGAAAGCCGCAATACGTCGCAGCGAGAAGTCGGGGCGTTTATTCAAGCCAACACCGCATTTGTATGTCTTATGGAAAAGGGAGATCGCCAGGCATCGAGAGAGCAGGTTCTCAAACTTTCCGAGATGTACCAGATGGATCCCGACAAACTTCTCACCCTTTGGTTGGCTGAAAAAGTCACCAATATACTTCAGGGTGAAGAGAATGCCAAAAAGGCATTGCGACTGGCTGAAAAAGAGCTGTTCAAAAACAACGAATAAACGTTGTTGCCGCGTAGTGTAATTGCTCCGGCACCATTGAACAGACTTGCCTTTAACGGCAACCCAAGGGGCGCTTCCTTAACGGAAGCGCCCCTTATGCATTTCTAACTACAGTGCAGAGATTTTAATAACCAATCTCTCATTTTTTTATTGCCGTGATGATGGTATAGGAGTATTTGGGAAAAACATACTCCGTGCCATTTTTCTTAAGCACTATCTGACTCTCTTTGGGCACTATTTTTTGTTGCTCCCGATAGGTGTTTACTGTATTCAGGGGGCAGTTGCCCAGAGTCCAGACCTCTGATTTGCCTCTGGCCACAAAGTCGGCCAGGTGCAGTTGAGCTGCCTGAGGCGTGTCGGTGAGATTCACAACATAGACAGAGAGCGTGTCGGCCGTACGGTTGGTTTTGGCGGTAACATCGAGCAGGGAGTCGGCGCTGCTGGTGGCTTCAAGCACGATTGGCAACCAGTGTGCCGACATTTTTTGATCTATATAGGCCGAAGGTTGAAACCACATGGCATCTGAGGTGTAGTGGATTCGGCCCTGATCCCACATATAGTGCTGACCATGCGGTTGGAATGTATTAGCCGTTCCCAAGGCAGCAAAACAGTTGCCCAAACGTTGAAGGGTGTTCCAGTTGTGCGCATGCGCCAGGCCGCGATCCCAATCGCAGCGGCTTCCATTCTCTTCCATGGGACAAAGGGTTAGTTTGTGCCCGGGGTAATCTATGGCCAGTTCGCGCTGAATATCAATCCCCATCTCTTGGGTAAACCTTGGATGATCAGCAAAACCTACGGCACCGCTATAGTGTGGATCCCAAACCATTTTATCGGATTGCCCCTGCGCCACAAACCAACCAAAGAGTTCGGAGGCCAGCGCATATTGCGCACCACCTCTTACATAGCTCTGCGGAGCGGTGCCAATGTTGAGCGATGCCATTATATGCATCTCAGGATCTACCTCCCAGGCAGCCTGTGCAAATTTTTTCATGCATTCAACATAACCACGGGTAATAGGGCGTTCGTTATCAACCTGAATATATTTCAGATTGTAGGGTGCAGGGTGGCCGTGTTTAGCTCGCAACTCTCCCCATTCGGAAGTAACCGGGCCGTTCATATACTCCACAAAGTCGCGGATATCCTCATAGGTTTCGTCCATGCTCATACCTACCATAGCCCTGGCCCCCAAAACCTCAGCAAACTGAACCATCTCTATAATCCCGAAACTGTGAGTGGCATATGGATTAAATCCGCTGCGAAAGCATACCCGGCGTTCATCGACCGGACCAATCATCTTTTTCCATCGGTAAAGATAGGTATCGGCACCGACATCGACCATGGAACCGTTGTAACGAATGGTTTTGATACCCTGCAATTTGAGGGCATCAACAAACTCCTTTCGAATAGGATACCGGTTAACCCTTCCCCAGACACCCGGCTGCAGAAAAGCAAAACCCAGATCGACGGTGCCGGGCTCTTTCAGCGCGATGGCAAAACAGCCTTTCGAACAGTCGGCAGTTGGTGTCAATTCGACAGTCACCTTCTGGTAACTGTCGGATCCTTGCACCTTCACAGACTTCTCGGCCAAAACAGCTCCTTTCTCGTCGCGAAGCGAGAAATAGAGGGTAGTGGGGGTTTTTGCCTTTACCCTAAGTAGACCTTCGTAGGGCATCCCGGCCACAAATCGAATCCCTTGTTTGTTGAGACCGGCATTGCAGAGGCCCCACTCACCTTTCCCTCCGGTGTTTTGAATGGTTTGGGTTTGTCTACCCATATAGGCATCGCCCCGGGTAAGCAGAAAGCGCCCGCCAGCATTACCCGAAGCCAGTTTGCTCCAATATCGGCTAATCTGTTCGTTACCGGTGAGGCGGGAAAGAAGTTGGTCGCGAAGCGGGCCCGAAAGCGTGTCGAAAGGGACAAAACGGCCCCAAAAACGGAGGTTACCTAACCGTACCGAAGGAGAGGGGGGAAGGCTCTCGCCATTTCGCCCTCTGCGGGGTTGCGACGCCTGCTCGACAGATGCATAGATATCTTTAGAGTGGAAGTCATACTTCTCGCCCAGATTGTTCCAGTTTACCCGGGTGTAAATATTGGCCACCGACAAGAGGTGGGGACGAGCCATTTCGTCGAGAACCACATATACCTTCACGTAATCGGCCAGAGGGAGCTGCAGAAAATCTACATCTACACTCTCTTCGAACGCTTCGCCATGAAGCAACTGGCTGAAAATCCCCCCATTGGTCTGATTGTTCAGATCTTCAATGTTAGTCCCATTGAAATAGGGTGTAACTGTAGCTATCTGTTTTGCAGGGTTCACGCTAATCTGAACGGGCGTGGCTGTCTGGGCCGCCATGAAGGCTGGCCACAAAAGAAGAAAGAGAAAACGCATAGATTAATGTATAAAGGATAACGTATAAGTAACAGCTATTGCTGATCACGAATTGCCGGCCACTCTTTATTGTCCCAGATCAGTTTTTCGATCCGAAGTTTGGAGCGTCCGTTGTCGTTGGCATCGTAGCCATGAAAGATGAGATAGTCTGTGCCGTCTACAGCCACTACTGCGTTGTGACCTACCCCATGCCAATTGGCATCGCCTTCAAGGAGAAGTGTGCCTCCGCCGGTAGCCATCGATGTACCGTTACGGTCGAGGTAGGGGCCGGTTACTTTTTTAGCACGGCCAACAACCATTTTATAGGTACTGTTTACCCCTTTACAGCAATAATCAATGGAAGCAAAGAGGTAGTAGTATTTTCCTTTCTTGAAAATAAAGGGCGCTTCGATGGCGTTGCCTCCTGCGTCGACAGGGTTATTGTCCACAGCAGGGGGATTGGGGTCGGCCGAGCTCGACTTGCGGGAGGCGATGGTTGGAATACGCGCCAGATCGTCGTCAACTGCCAGAGCATCGGGTGTGAGGCGTACCAACTTCAGACCGTCCCAAAAAGAGCCGAAGGCAAGGTAGGGATGCCCCTTGGCATCGGTAATCAAGTTGGGATCAATGGCATTCCAGTTGGTTTTACCGGGAATCGACTCAATCAACTTGCCATGATCTACCCACCGAAATTCGGGATCGGCAGGATCAAGAGTTTTGTTG
>JBFWIG010000232.1:0-4397 GCA_050256115.1 Bacteroidales bacterium
CAACGGTTACGGTTTGGGCAGGCGTGTCCGGCAACATTGCCTCGACCCAGTTTACCGTAACGCAAGCCTCTGTAACCCTGAGTCAGAACATGCTTTTGGGCTATTGGGAGAAGGGCGAACGACTCTATCATCTGGCCCCAAATGGCGCCTTGATGCAGTTGGTACCCTCCAATACCCCGGGGCTTTTTATCATCGATCCGGAAAGCATTGCAACCTATACACTTAACGCAGGGAATAATTCGCTCGACATTCTGAGCGACAACTCACAGACAGAGTCGGTTCCCATTGTGAGCATTACGGCCACCCAACTGGTTCTGGGGGGTACCGGCCAGGCAGCCGGAACCTATACCAAGTATACCGATCCCTTAACTGTGGCCGATCCCATCAGCGATGATTCGTTTGTGGGTGCATGGAGAGTGAGCGAAACCGAGTATGCAGAGTTTAATAGCGACCGAACCGGCAATTTCTTACTGCCCGGCGGTGTGGCTGGCAGATTCATTTTAGGAGGCACATTTACCTATTCGTACGATGCCCTCTCCTTCACTATGACCATCACCCCCACCGGCGATGATCCGGAGAGCTATACCATCACAAACTTTACGCCCGATGGCTTTACCCTGCAATCGACTGTAGACCAAAACTTTATCAGGGAGGTAACCAAATACGAAGGAACGGTTATCCTTGAACCGCCCTATCTGGGTTTTTGGTACTATCCCGAAGAGGATCTCTATTTTCAGTTTAAGGAGAATGGACTTATTTTAGTGCTGGAGGCAAGTCCCGACCCGAATCAACTCTATATCAAAGCCCTTGCCTATTCGCGTTTTTCCCCTTCGAGCAGAAGTATAGAAATTCTTACGGAAGAGGGGGGAGAGGTGCAATTTACCTATACACTTACCAGCCATTCCGCTTCGGAAATGGTCTGGACTGAGGTCGATCTGCAAGAGACAATGACCTACCAAAAAGTTGAACAGCCATTCGAGCTTATCCCCTATCCCTTAACCGGTGAGTATGGAACAGACTGGGGCAATCTTTTGCGCTATTGTCAGGCATTTGGCGGCGGCGTGCTGTTGAATGTAAACAGTATAGCCGGTGTCTCCGAAGGCACTCCCGTATCGCCGGTTCTTACCATCGATTCGCCTAAAACCATCGTGGCCATCTATACCTACCATTGGAATTGGGTCTCTACCGGAGGAGGAGAAAATGTAGGGGCATCTCTGTTTAACATCTTCAGCGAGCAAACCTATGCACAATGCGACCAGACACCTTATCCCGGTCAGGGGGGCAGAATAAATGCCAACTGGATTGGTGTACCCAACGAGCCCATTCCCGCGGGAAGCTACCGGGTAATCTCCACGAATCCCGCTTCTTGGTCATATGCTGATGATACGCAGGGACAGGGAATTACTGTTATCCTGGGGTATTAAACCAACCACTGCGATTAATGGTTAATGGTTAATGATTAATGGTTAATGGTTAATGGTTAATGGTTAATGGTTAATGCGCTGCGCGCGAAATGGTTAATGATTTAGTACGCGCAAGCGCGGAGGAATAGTGCTCTGGTGCTTCGAAGCGCGTGCGCGCTTCAAGTGCTGCGCTTCGCGCCAAAAAATTATGAGAACCAGCACTTAGCTCCTGGCACGAAGCGCATCACTAAAGCTCGCGCGCGTAAGCGCGATGCACCAGAGCACCAGAGCTCTCGAAGCGCATTAGCGCTTCGATGCACCAGAGCACTTGCGCGAAGCGCACAAAAGCGCTCTATTCTTTATAAATTAAGTGAATAGCCGGTGTGGTTGTAAAAGAGGTTGCCAGTGAAAGCCTTCGCCAACTTTATGTAGGCATCGAGGCCGGTACAGTGACAAACACCCATTCGTTCGGGTTGTAACTTGCAGAGTGCTTCAACAACTATCTCGTCGCGTTTAGGATCCCCACGCAGCAGATGAAATCCACCCAGGATGAGGTCGATTGGCAGGGGAAACTGTTGCACGGCGCGAGCCATAATGTTGGTGATCCCTCTGTGCGAACAGCTGCTGATAACCGACAATTTTTGGTTGGAAACTGTCGCAAGGAAGAGTTCGTCGTGAAAGCGATCGGGCACAAAGGTTTCGCCATCGCGCAGATAAAAATTCCTGAAGCTGGTATCAACCGGATTAACAACCGGTATATCGGGCACAATGTAGAGCGAATCGCAAAGCGGGGTAACTCCTTCCACATAGGTAACCCGCTGTTGCATGGCTTCAGAAAGGGCAGGCGTTCCGATAAAGCGATCGTAATGGTGATACTTTTGCGCAAAAAGACCGTTCTTCAGATAGATACGGGCTTTACGATTGTGCCGGAGAAAGGCAGAGAGCCCTCCTGTATGGTCGTAATGTCCGTGACTCAGTACCAGCGCATCGACAGCCGACAAATCGATGCCTAACTGCTTTGCATTCATCAAAAAGGCAGCGCTCTGACCCGTATCGAAGAGGACTTTCTGCTTCCCGGTGTCGATATAGATGGCAAGGCCATGCTCAGCCGTAAGGCCGGAAGCATAAACCAGATTTTCTATGAGGGTAACGATTTGTACCATTGATCAATAGTTAATGGTTAATTGGTTAATGCGCTGGTGCTCTAGTGCATCGAAGCGCATTCGCGCTTCAAGAGCTGCGCTGACGCGCAATGCTCTGGTGATTGGGTACCGTAGGGTTCTGGCCGTTTGGATGAACTGCCTCAGCGACATTGGAGAAGTTCTGCGGGGCCCCATCGCTCTCAATGAACGCTAAAAAAGTGGAGCTGTCTGAGCGAAGCGAGTTCTCCACTTTTAGTGAATGAGAGCGCTAATGGGTCGCAAGACTTATCATGTCGAGGAGGTAGTTACAGCCAAAGAGGCAGGAGTAATTGGTGAATGGTGAATGGTTAATGCAGTAGAACGCGCAAGCGCGAATATAATGCCAATATATCAATTACATTCCGGAGCCTGTAGAAAATTTTGTGTAAACGGGAAAAATGGTGAATGCGCTGCGCGCATGTGCGCTGGTGCTTCGAAGCGCATTCGCGCTTTGAGTGTTGCGCTTCGCGCGGGGTGATTGGGGCCGTAGAGGGTTAGCCGTTTGGAGGTAACTGCCTCTGAGACAATGGAGAGGTTTGGTGGGGCCCCATCGCTCTCAATGAACGCTAAAAAGAGGAGCTGTCTGAGCGAAGCGAGTTCTCCTCTTTTAGTGAATGAGAGCGTATATGGGTCGACAAACCTGTCTCGTCGGAGAGGCAGATACCTCCAATCAGGCAGAAACTAATGGTAAGTGGTGAATGCGCTGCGCGCAGGTGCTCTTGCGCGAAGCCGGGAGAATACGTACATTTACGTATCTGCATGTTAAAACCGTCATCGTTATGCGCTCAATATTGTGTTCAAGATTGCACTTCGCTGCGCATCTCGCAATAGCACTTTTGTTGCTTTGCAGTCAAAGTCTGTCGGGAGAGACAAGCAATCTCTCCCAGGCTAAACAGCCTCAATCGTTTGTTAAGCATACGCTTTCGCCCGGATTGATCATGGCCGGATACCAGGGATGGTTTAATACCCCCGACGATGGAGCCGGCAGGGGCTGGTACCACTATTCGAAAGAGGGAAAATTTGAGCCCGGCTATGCCAAAGTGGATATGTGGCCCGAAATGGACGAATACGAAAAGGCCTACCAAACTGCCTTTCGGTTTGCCGACGGAAGCCCGGCCACCACTTTCAGCTCTTTCGATGAGAGTACGGTCAGACTCCATTTTCGATGGATGCAATCGTATGGAATCGACGGCGTCTATCTGCAACGCTTTGTGGCGGAAATCAAAACCGAATCGGGTCGAAAACACTTTACTAAAGTGATGACCTCGGCGGCTAAGGCTGCGCTCGATTACGACAGAACGCTTGCGGTGATGTACGATATGTCGGGGATGCGGTCGGAAGATACCAACGTAATCGTTGCCGATTGGAAAGCATTGATGGCACAGTTTGGATTCACTCAACACAATCGATATGGCAACTATCTGCAACATGGAAACAGACCGGTGGTGGCCATTTGGGGGGTGGGGTTCAACGACAACCGGAGGTACAACCTTGACGATATCGAAAAATTAATCCGCTTTTTTCAGTCGGCCGAAGGAGGTAATTGCTCGGTGATGCTGGGCGTACCCACCTACTGGCGCCAACAGGGCAACGACTGCATAAAAGATCCTCGTTTTCCGGAGGTGGTGAAGATGGCTAACATTGTGCATCCCTGGTTTGTAGGACGGTTTAATGAGGCCGGCTATGATGCATTCCGACCGCTCATCGGAGAAGATCTGAAGTGGTGTAATGCACACAATCTGGCCTATATTCCGGTTGTGTTCCCGGGGTTCAGCTGGAATAACATGTATCCCGACAGCAAAAACAGTTTCGT
>JBFWIG010000233.1:0-4361 GCA_050256115.1 Bacteroidales bacterium
TGGTTTGGCGATCGAACTGACGGATAACCATTCTTCCCTGGCGGTCGAACGAGATTTGGTTTTGGAGAAAGAGGGGTTGAACTTTTTGGAGCATATCCATAACGGCCGAATCGGCGTCGTGGTTATACCCGCTAAAGAGCACGTTCTTGAGCTGTGTTAATTGCCAGTTGCCCTTGTACATATCCAAAAGATTTTGGTTCGAAAGGGTGATATAGACCTCATCCAGAACGGTTTTTGTGCCGTCGACCACTTTAAGAAGTTGCACTTTGACGGTGCCGTTTGTGTGCGCCGAAAGAAGGCCGGTTTGGGTAATGGTGGCCAGACGGGGGTTATTTACCTCCCATAGCAATTCGGGCGCAACCGCGCCGTCGGGTTCGATCCGGGAGCTCAGTTGTAATTTGCCTCCCAGTTGAGAAATCGGTGCTTCGCCAATTATGGTAATTTGTTCGGCCGGCACTCTTTGACGCGAGATATGGACGATCACTGCCACCGAGACCTCCTCTTTGGGTGCGGTGGCCACTACGCGTACCGTCCCGTTCTTAAGCGGGCTCAACACACCGTTGGCATCAATCTTGGCCACCTCTTTGGGTGTAACAGACCAGTAAATGGTGTCGGAGTACTCGTTTTCCGGCACAAAGTGCACTTTCAGATAGAGTTTCTGGCCGGGCGCAGTAATGTCGGCAACCCCCTCCATGCGGAGACCTTTAAGATTCTGGTTTCCCTCATTATCTTCCAGGCACGACACCATAAGGGCTGATACCATGAGACAAAAGAACGTAAGGGAAGAAACCTTGATTACCGGGAATATCCGGAGCGCCGGAAAAAGCCGTATCGCCCGGAAGAGCCGGTTGAGCGGGAGATAGGGGGTGGGGGCGAAAATATTCTTCATGATGCACAAGCTGAAAGTGGAAGGGCCAAACAGCAAAAATGTTGTTTTGGGCGCCTCTTGTGCAAATGTAGGAAAATCCGGAGAGAGGGTTACACCAGGAACTGGAAAAGGTCGGGGCGCCGGTTAAGATATTCGAAGGTCAGGCTGTGGTTCTTCATCCGCTTAATCAGCGGTTTGAAATCCTCCTTTCTCTGCAACTCTATGCCAATGACGGCCGAACCGTGCTCCCGACTGTTTTTCTTGGAGTACTCAAAATGGGCAATATCGTCGGTGGGGCCCAGAACCCGTTCGAGAAATTCACGAAGGGCACCGGCACGTTGGGGAAATCGCACAATAAAGTAGTGCTTCAACCCCTCGTAGAGAAGCGATCGCTCCTTGATCTCTTCCATGCGGGTGATATCGTTGTTGCTTCCACTCACCACACATACCACTTTTTTGCCCCTGATCTGGTCGGCATACTGGTCGAGGGCGGCGATGGAGAGCGCACCGGCCGGTTCGGCCACAATGGCATCTTCGTTGTAAAGACGCAGGATCACCGAGCAGACTCTTCCTTCGGGCACCGACAGCAAATCGGTAAGATGAGTACGGCAAATGGGGAAAGTGAGGTTTCCTACCCGTTTTACGGCAGCCCCGTCAACAAAATTATCAATCTTAGCGAGGGTCACAATCTCACCCTTCTCTATCGAGACTTTCATGGAGGGTGCCCCCTCCGGCTCTACCCCGATCAGCCGCGTTGAGGGGCTGAGCACTTTAGCCACCGAGCAGATGCCGGCAGCCAGACCGCCCCCGCCAATCGGAATAAAGATGAGATCGGGGTTGGGCAACTGTTCAAAAAGTTCGAGCGCGATGGTGGCCTGTCCGGCTATCACCTGTTCATCGTCGAAAGGATGGATAAAGACCGCTCCGCGACTGTTGCAAAATGCCGACGACTCCCGATAGGCATCATCAAACGTATCGCCTGTCATCACCACATCTACATACTCACGGCCAAACATCTTTACCTGTCGCACCTTTTGGTTGGGTGTAGGTACCGGCATAAAAATGGTGCCCTTTATCCCCAGCGTTGAACAGGCAGAAGCCACTCCCTGGGCATGGTTACCCGCACTGGCGCAAACCACGCCGCGTTTCCGCTCGCTATCGGTAAGGCTCTGAATTTTATTGAAAGCGCCTCTGATTTTATACGAACGAACCTGCTGAAGATCCTCCCGTTTGAGCCATATCTCGGCCCCGTATCGCGCACTCAGGTTAGGGTTTTTCTGTAACGGAGTAACCGCTACAATTCCTTTCAGATTTTCCGCTGCACGGCGGATCTCGTCCATACTGAGAAGTTGATTACTGTCCATATCTACCATTCAATTTGACCCAATCCCTCGCGGATTACCAAAGGCCCGTCGCCACTGCAATCAATTACGGTCGATGGTGTGGAGAGACCCAAACCGCCATCTACCACCAAATCGATCTGCGATCCATACCGCTCATGAATCAGTTCGGGATCGGTTTCATATTCGGGATCGGTGGCAGGCGCATGTAGCGAAGTGGTTACCAAGGGATTACCGAGCGAATCAATCAGAGCACGCAGCACAGGGTGCGCCGAAATACGAATACCCACCGTTTTTCGTTTATCGCGTAAGAGCGATGGAAGGGTGCTGCTATAGGGGAAAATAAACGTATAAGGACCCGGAACATGTTGCTTGAGAAAGCGAAACTGCTCCTGACTGATGGGTTTTAAGAGGTGCGAAGCCTGGGCAATGCTGCTGCAGATTACCGAGAAGTTGGCCTCCTGCACCGAACAGTTCTTGAATCGGGCCAGCTTATCGATGGCCTTTGGAAGGGTCATATCGCAACCTACGGCATACACCGTATCGGTGGGATAGGCAACCAGCCCCCCCCTCCGAAACAGCTCTACGGCAAGATGAAGACTCTTTTCGTTGGGACTGTCGGGATATATTTTCACGATCATACGCCGCACTTTAGGGTGGGCAAATATAGCGAGAATCGTGTGATATTCTTAGGGTTTCTTATCGCCCCCTAAAAATGTAGTAGTGGCCGGTAACCCGATTGTACCGGATATCGGTTCCCTCCGACCGAAGAATCTCGAGATAGTTAAAGAGGGTTCGCCGCGAAATCCCTAACCGGGCCGCCATTTCCTTAGCGCCACCGGGCCTGCCGGAAGCCAACTCACGATAAAGGCGTGCCAGATGAAAGTGGATGGATTGGTGGGAGGACATAGTTAATGGTGAATGGTTAATGGTGAATGGTTAATGCGCTTCGCGCGGGTGATTTAGTGCTTCGAAGCGCTGAGGCGCTTCGAGTGCTCTGGTGCTGCGCTTCGCGCGGGTGCTCTGGAGCGCTGGTGCTCTAGTGTTCTGGTGCGCTAGTGCTGCGCTGCGCGCGAGTGCGCGGGAGGGAGGGAGTGTAGAGAAGGGTTAGGGTATGGGTTAGGGTGTGGGTTAGGGTGTGGGTGGGTGGAAGAAGGTGTTTTGGGAGTGGTGGTAGGCGTCGAGTTCGTGGGGTTGGAGGTTGGCAAGGGAGGCCGATTTGATGAGGGGGTAGAAGAGGGGGTCTTGGGCCATGGGGCCATTTTCGTGGAGGAGCGGGAGGTTGCCTAAGAGGTACATCCATTGATGAAGCCGGTTGGGGGCGGGGCTTTCGGCTGCCAAATCAGCAAGGGGTTGGTTGCCGATGCGATGACCCCCGAGAGACCGGGTGCTGAGCGGGCGGGTGCCGAGAGGCCGGGTGCCGAGAGGCCGGGTGCCGAGAGGCCGGGTGGTGAAGGTTTGATCGGCCAGGGGTTGTGCGGCGAAGAAGCGGGCGGGCTCGAGGTAGATGAAGTGGAAGCGGGCGTCGGGCATGCAGGTGCCCGAAAAGGTGCAGGCAAAGCGCCATAACCAGGCCTCATCGATGTACTTGAGGGGGCAGCAGGCGGTGTCGGAAATCAGGATGGCCAGGCAGTACGAAGGGTAGGAGCCGGCGTTGGCCACATATTCGTGGTAGTCGGAAAGGTAGGCGTAGGCCAGACTCTTCTCCCACCAATTTTCGGAGACCAGGAGCTGTACCTGGATCTTGATCGGAATTCCCCCGGCATCCTGACAGAGGAGATCAAAAACTGCATCGCCGCTGTCGGAGGCTTCGAAGAGGTCGGCGGGCGAGATAAAGGAGATTCGCTCTACCGCCGACAACCCCGGCAGCTGCTGAAGAAAGTCAATAAGAGAGGCTCCATTCTCGGGCGATCCGAATAACCTCTCGAACCCAAACTTAGAAAAAGGGTTCATCGATGATTCCGAATGATTATACATAATTTTTCCGTATTGTTTGAATATCACAAAACTACAAAGACAGAGTGCAAGAATTTTGCACCGTATTAGAAATGCGTGCGCCCCAAAAGGCGAAAACCGACGTGACCAAATTTCCCTTATCTTTGTTGTCGGAAGCCGGACATCCTGCCCCAAGCCTCCTGCACCTTGCACTTATA
>JBFWIG010000234.1:0-4340 GCA_050256115.1 Bacteroidales bacterium
CCTTTTGGCCGTTGCCAACCACCTGCCGCTGCAGAGGGGTACCGACAGCTACATTACAACGAGGGTCTCGCTCTTTCGCACCGGCAGCTGGGAGTTGATTACCCATGCTCCGGTTCAGAATGGGGCACAGATTGCCGAGGATCTCTGCTTCTCGCCCGACGGGAAGTATCTCTACCTAACCCATATTATCTCGCCGTATGCCCAGCCTGCCAATAAGATAGACTGGGGGTGGATTAATTCGAATGCCCTCTCTATTTATGAAACTGCCGACCCGCAGCATCCTACTACCATTTCGCTCGATGAGGGAACTGAGGGAGCTGCAAATCCCTGTGGTATATCGGTTTCGGCCGATGGCTCGAAACTGTTGGTTGCTCTTTCCGGGGTGCATCAGCTCTATGTGATTAACAGGGAGGCGCTGCATCAGGAGCTCGATTCGCCCGAAGGGGCCTATCTGAAGAAGCAGGAGAGCGAAGGGTTTGGTTCGCTTTCGGGTAGGTTCTACCTATTACCCACAATCTCTGTCAGGCTTCCCCTGGCCGGCAGAGGGCCTCGGTATGTAGTAGAAGCCGGGGGTAAAGCATGGGTTACCACCTATTTTTCGGGGCGGCTTGAAAGAGTTGATCTGGCAGCTCCCTTTGCCTCGGAGGCGGTGGTTTTGGGCGATGAGCCCCCCATGAATGCGGTTCGAAGGGGTGAACTCTCCTTTGCCGACGCCTCTATCTGTTATCAGGGGTGGCAGAGCTGTATCTCTTGTCATCCCGACGGAAGAGCCGATGGGGTGAATTGGGATCAGATGAACGATGGTGCTGATAATCCGAAAAATACCAAGAGTCTGCTCTTCTCGCACGTTACGCCCCCCTGTATGATTACCGGAATTCGGGCCGATGCACCGCTTGCGGTACGAAAGGGTCTGGCATTTTCTCTCTTTTCGAACCGAACGTCGGAGGTGGCACCCGACATCGACAGCTTTCTGATGGCGATGCGTCCGATAGCCAGCCCCTATTTAGTGAATGGGTCGTTATCGGAGCAGGCGTTGCGTGGTAAGGGGCACTTTGAGACGTTGGGTTGTGCCCGATGCCATTCGGGCACCTACTATACCGACCAAAAATTGCACAATGTGGGGAGTGGTCGGTCTGAGTATGAGAATGCCGCTTTCGATACCCCCGGATTGCAAGAGTTGTGGCGCACTGCGCCCTATCTGTACGATGGCCGGGCATTGACGCTTCGCGAGGCGATGGTAACCGAAAATTCCGAAGGCCGGCACGGCAAGGTTTCCGATCTTACAGCGTCGGAGCAGGAAGAGCTAATCTACTATCTGTTATCTATTTAGGAAATCTGAATATTTTTCTTTCCGCAAAACAGCAACCATCGAAATCTGTTGTATATTTGTTTTTGTTCTTTCACTTAATTTGAGCCGTTATGAAAAAAACACTATTGCTTTTTTCATCCATTCTGTTGGGCGTGCTTCCTGTTTCCGGTCAGCTGCAGCAGTCCTTTTTCATGGATTATTCTCCCATCAGCACTACCTATAATCCTGCGCTTAAGCCCACCTGGAAGTTTTATTTCGGCTTCCCCGTAAACGACTTGAGTTTTGGTGTTAACACTACGGGTATCAACTTTGGCGATCTGGTTTTTAAGGAGGGAGGAGAGTATCAATCTATCTTCGACGAAGATATCTCGGATGCACGGAAGGAGCAGTTCCTGAATTCGATAGAAGAGAAGATGCTGTTGGGTGCGGATATTCGCTTTGTCCCCTTCTCCTTCGGCGTATCGAACGGAAAAAACGCCTTTAGTTTTAGTTTTGCCCAGCGTGTTGATATGCAGATGGATATGCCCCGGGAACTGTTCCGCGTAATGTTGTTTGGCAGTGATGCGGTTGAGGGAGGCGTCGATGTGGGTGGTTTGGGAATTGAATTTTCTACCTTCTCCGAAATCTCTATCGGCTATCGGAGGCAGATTACCGAGCATTTTGCGATTGCTGTACGTCCAAAGATCTTTTCGGGTACCGGATATATGAAAATCACCGGAAACGAGCTGGTGATGACCCCGGAGCCCGATCAGCGTCTGCGTCTGAATCTGGACGGCCGTGTGGCCGGTGCTATGAAACTGACCATTGCCGATGGCAAGTATGAAGATTTGGAGTTTGATAGCGAAGGTTTTGGTAAAAACTGGGGTTTTGGCGCCGATATTGCTGCCTCTTACCAATGGAATCGCCTTACTGTAGGTGCCGGTGTGCAGGATTTAGGCACCATCTCCTGGAGTACCAATGCCCAGAGGGTAACCGGCGAAGGGGATATCGATGTTGATCCGGACGGTGATGTGTCGTTCGAAGAGTCGTTAGAGGAGTCGCTCGAGTTGACAGCTACCCCCCAAAAGTTTTCTACTACGCTGAATGCCACCCCTTTTGCTACCGCTCGGTACAGTCTCACTGAGGCCATCTCGGCAGGTGCGCTGCTCTATGGTACCAAAATAGGCAACGAGTATAAGCCCTTCCTCACGCTGGGTGCCAATTTGCAACCCACTCGATGGCTGGAGTCGGCCGTAACCTATTCAATGCGTCAGGATTCCTATTCCAATCTGGGAGTTGCCCTGGCATTCCGCCTTGCTATGATGCAGATTTACATTGGTTCAGACAATATCATGTCGGTTCTCGATTCGGAAAAGGCCAATTACTTCCAAATCCGTACCGGTGTGAGTATGGTCTTTGGACAGGGACGTGCTTTGAAGGAGAGCCGCATTAAGAAATAGTGCATGGCGCGCTGCGCGCAATGCACTATTTCTAATGGTGAATGGTGTATCGAAGCGCATGGCGCGCTTCGTGAGCTCTAATGCATCGAAGCGCTGATGCGCTTCAAGTGCTCTAATGCTGTGCTGATGCGCAAATGGTTAATCATTTTATACGCGCAAGCGCGAAAAGCGCGAGTTCTTCCTAACAGACTTTATAGTTCTCTGGTAAACCCGAACGCCGGGATCCTCTTCGAGGTCCCGGCGTTCGCCATTCGCCATTCATTATTCACCGTTTGCTACTCGCGCTTGCGCGTTCTAACGCACTAATCATTAACCATTAACCATTAATCACTAACAATTGTATTTCCGTTAATTCAGGGGAACGCGGAACAGTTGGAACGAGGTGGCGGGTATCTCTGCGTTTAGGACGCCGTTTATTACCTGGTCTTTTTTCTCTACGGGTTTCAGCAGGTCGGGTTTTTCGAAGCTGTTCACGGCAAGCATATTGTCGTGCTGGAAGAGGATGCGGGTTACATCAAGGGTGCCTCTCTTCAGCCCGTCGAGCGAGATGCGTAAGGGGCGAGCCTCTTTGTTCAGGTTGGCCACTTTGATCAGGATTTCGTTGGCATCCTTGTCGAGTGCGGCACTGGCATACCAACCCTCCTGTCCGCTGGCGGCTTTGTCTCCCATGGTAAGGGGTAATACATGGGTGCCTTTGTAGGTGGCGTAGAGTTGCTGAATGTAGTAGTTGGGTGTTTTCAGTACCCGCAGATTGTCGAACCAGATGAGGTCGGGGCGCCATTGCCACAGCTCTACATGGGCAAAGAGGGGAGCATAGGTGCACATGTGTACAATGTCGGCGTTGCGTTCGAAACCGGTCATAAAGGCTGCTTCACAGAGGGCCGACTCAAAGTTGTTCTCGCGACTGGGGTGGTGGCAGGCATACTCTCCGGCAAATACAGCAGGTCCTTTTCGGTCGTAACTGTCGTAACGGGCGGCATTGTCGCGGAACCAGACAGGGGGGCGATAGAAGTGCTCATCAACCAGATCGACTTTCAGCTTTTTCATTTCGGGCCAGAGATAATCGAATTCTTTTCCTTCGGGATAAGGGCCTGAACCGCCTACAATCTTAATCTCGGGGTGTTTTTCGCGCAGCGCTTTTACAAAGAGGGGGAGACGGTTAGTGTAGAGAGTGTCCCACTGTTCGTTGCCAATGGCCAGAAACTTCAGGTTAAAGGGTTCGGGATGGCCCATCTCGGCGCGTAATTTGCCCCATTCGGAGGTGACGGGGCCGTTGGCAAACTCAACCAGATCGATGGCATCCTGGATGTATGGGCCCAAATCTTCAGGCTTCACATTTTCATTGGGGTCTTTATTTTCGAACTGACACGACAATCCGCAATGAAGTACGGGAAGCGGCTCGGCTCCGATATCTTCGGCCAACAGAAAATAGTCGTAGAAACCCAGTCCGTACGATTGGTAGTAATCGGAGAATTTGCGGTGGGCAAAGGTGTAGTTCCAACGGTTAATGTTGATGGGACGGTTTTCTACAGGTCCTACACTGTGTTTCCACTGATAGCGTGTGGCCAGATTGGTGCCTTCTACAATGCAGC
>JBFWIG010000235.1:0-4338 GCA_050256115.1 Bacteroidales bacterium
TCTGATTCAGGCCACGCTTGAGCCCTGCCGTAAAGCTGTTTCCGATGCAGGCGTCTCGCTGTCGGAAATCGACGAAGTGATTCTGGTAGGCGGTTCAACCCGTATCCCTGCTATCCAGGAGGTGGTTGAGAAGTTCTTTGGCCGTGTTCCTTCGAAAGGGGTAAATCCCGATGAGGTAGTGGCCGTAGGTGCTGCTATTCAGGGTGGTGTGCTTACCGGAGAGGTAAAAGATGTGTTACTGCTCGATGTTACTCCCCTTTCGCTGGGTATCGAAACCATGGGTAGCGTAATGACCAAATTGATTGAATCGAATACTACGATTCCCACCAAAAAAACTGAAACCTTTACCACCGCTGCCGACAACCAGTCGTCGGTTGAGATTCATGTCCTTCAGGGCGAACGTCCTATGGCTGCCGGCAATAAGACAATTGGCCGCTTTCATCTCGACGGAATCCCCTCTGCGCCTCGTGGCGTACCCCAGATAGAGGTTACTTTCGACATCGATGCCAACGGTATCTTGAATGTATCGGCTCGCGATAAAGGCACCGGAAAACAACAAAGTATTCGTATCGAGGCCTCCTCAGGTCTTACCGATGCCGAAATTGAAAGAATGAAAAAAGAGGCCGAAGCCAATGCCGAATCGGACCGTCAGGCAAAGGAGAAGATCGACAAACTGAATGGCGCCGACAGCCTTATCTTCCAGACAGACAAGCAACTAAAGGAACTTGGCGACAAACTGCCTGCCGACAAAAAGGGACCTATCGAAGCGGCACTGGCTACATTGAAAGAGGCGCATAAAGCACAGGATCTGGCCGCCATAGATCAGGCCACCGAAGAGCTGAACAAAGCATTTCACGCCGCATCGGAAGAGATGTACAAAGCCAGTCAGGCCTCAGGTGCCGGCACCGATCCCGGGGCACAGCAATCGCAATCCGGCCAGAGCAGCAATGCCGGAACGCAGGGAGGCGATAACGGATCGGTTACCGACGTGGAGTTTGAGGAGGTTAAATAAAGTCGCTTAACACGACATCTATCTTAGGAAAACCGCAGGAAGTATTCGCTTTCCTGCGGTTTTCTATTTTTTACAAAGCAAGAATGCGACGCCAAAGCGTTTGGTTATGATGGGTTTGGACAACATTCATTACCTTTGTAAAAGATCCGACAAAGAAAACAGACCTTTTCGATTAGAGATTAGCGGAATTCTCGTTGCAGCACTAACTACTATGTAGCCTAATACAGCAGGATTATGGAGAACGAAACAAGCATCCTGAGAGAGAGGATTCGTCACCTGGAAAACGAGAATCTTCAGCTTAAACAACAGCAAATAGAGATTACTGAGGCCAAAGAATTATATCTGAAAATTTTTGAGGATTTTCCGGCTCTCATCTGGCGCTCGCGTTTAGATAAGTTATGCGACTACTTTAACAAAACCTGGCTCGAGTTTACCGGAAGAACCATGGAGCAGGAGTTTGGAAACGGATGGGCAGAGGGTGTCCATCCCGATGATTTCGATTTCTGTGTGCAGACCTACGTTGCGGCATTCGATAAGCGGGAGTCGTTTTTAATGGAATATCGCATGAAAAATGCGCAGGGCGAATATCGTTGGATCCGGGATTTCGGACGCCCCTTCTATGATGTCGACAACACTTTTCTGGGTTACATCGGATCTTGTTACGACATCACAGAAATTAAGGACAACGAACTTCGTCTCACAGAATTAAACATCACAAAAGATAAATTCTTCTCTATTATTGCGCACGATTTAAGGAGTCCCTTCAATGCCGTTGTGGGATACAGTCAACATCTGTTAGAATCGGTCAGGGAAAAGCGCTTTGAAGAGGTGGAGGAGTATGCCAAAATCATTCTGCAATCGTCGAACCGGGCAATGGAGTTGCTTTCCAATCTTATGCAATGGTCGCTATCGCAATCGGGTCGTCTCCAATTTCATCCGGAACCTTTCGATATGGTGCACCTGATCCGCGAGTTGATGCACTCCGTCCATGATCAGGCTGCGTTAAAATCGATAGTCATCGAGAATCGATTACCCGAAAATGCCCTTGTGTATGCCGATATAGCAATGATTAGCACCATTTTGCGCAACCTTACCTCGAACGCGATAAAATTTACACGGCCGGGCGGTCAGATTGTCATTTCTCTGGCGAAGTCTAAGCATCATTGCAGCGTCTCTGTACAAGATAACGGCGTGGGCATCAAAAAAGAACGTATGGATTTGCTCTTTAGCCTACATGAAAGCAGCTCCACCCCCGGCACCCAAAAAGAGACAGGAACCGGTTTAGGTCTTATTCTCTGTAAGGAGTTCATCGAGAAAAACGGTGGCACCCTCGTCGTGGAAAGCACCGAAGGGGAGGGCTCTCTCTTTACCTTTTCTTTACCCCTTGCTAATGTCTGGCACGATGGGTCGGCGGGCAAGCCATCTTGATTACTAACAACTGAAAGAAGAGGAGATAACACAACCGTGAGCAGGAAGGGTGAGGCGCAGTGCGGTGTAACCCATAATGCCGGAGCTAAGCGAGGCCGTCATGATGGAAATCTTCGAGCTGATTATTAGGGTATCGGTGTCGAAGGCGAGTAGTGTAATAAAGATCGACATGGTGAAGCCAATCCCCCCCAAGAAGCCGACGCTGGCCAATTGACGCCAGTTAATGCCAGTAGGAAGGGCACATAGGCCCAGCATAACACCAACCACCGAGAAGAGAAGAATACCGAGTGGTTTTCCGACAATAAGGCCCCACAATATCCCGAGACTGTGCGGCTCGCCCATACAACTCAGCCAAGTGTCGCCCAGGGGAATAGCTGTATTAGCCATGGCAAAGAGAGGCAGGATAACAAAGGCAACCGGTTTGTGAAGGAAATGTTGTAATCTGAAAGAGGGCGATTTTCGCTGTCCGTCGCCAAAAGGGATGGCACCGGCCAAAATCACTCCGGTGATAGTGGCATGTATACCGGAATGCAACATGAAATACCACATGGCAACTCCTCCAACCAAGTATGGAAAAAGGTAATTCACCTTCAGCCTGTTAAGAAGGATCAGCAGGGCCAGTACGGAAAGCGCCAGCGAGAGATGGAGAATGGAGAGCGATGAATTATAGAAGATGGCAATCACCAGAATGGCACCCAAATCATCGATTACAGCCAAGGCTGTAAGAAAAATTTTCAACGAAAGAGGAACCCGTTTACCCAGCAATGAGAGGATGGCCAGTGCAAAGGCAATATCAGTAGCCATCGGGATGCCCGCCCCCGTACGGGTTTCGGCACCCATATTAAACAAAAGGAAAAGGGCCGCCGGAACCAACATACCTCCAAGGGCAGCAAAGAGCGGAAGCGAGGCATTTTTCAGACTCGACAATTCTCCACAATAGATCTCACGCTCCAATTCCAGCCCAATCAGGAGAAAAAAGAGCGTCATCAAACCATCATTAATCCAGTGCCCTACACTCTCCCCGCAAAGGTCGATGTGCCAAAACGCTACATAGGGAATTTGGAGTGAGCTGTTGGCCAAAAAAAGCGAAATCCCGGTAACGAGTACAAGAAGTAAGCCACCCGATTTTTCGCTGCGAAAAAATTCGTTGTAAAGGGAACGCAGTAACATATCCAAATTTCTGATAACCACCTAAAGGTAGGCAATTTCGACCAGATTACACAGTCGGTTGCCTTAGAGTGGTGCAACGTCTAGCACACTAAACAGACTTAGGAATCACACCTTTTTTACCACGCCGGTTTTCAACAACTCCTGTGCGGCAAGTGAGAGTTCCTGATACCATCTCTCTCCAAACTTTCTAATAAGGGGCTCCCGAAGAAACTGATAGAGAGGAATCCGCTTTTTGGCGCCACAAGTCACTGCACCAGCACAGATCTCCCATTTATGGTAGTTTACTGCATCGTAGCCTTTGTATTTCATAATCCGAACCGGATAGAGGTGGCATGAAACCGGCTTTTGAAAGGAGATCTCTCCTGCCAGAAAGGCCTTTTCGATGGCGCAGAGCGCAATCCCGTTTTCGAAAATGGCGTAGGCACACTCTTTCCCATCTACCAACGGGGTTACCGATTCGCCATCCTTATCGGTAACACTCACGCCCTGTTGCTCAACCGCATCAACACCTGCAGGCGTCATGTAGCTTTTAAATAGAGGATAGAGCTCTTTAAGCCGTGTTATCTCCTCCGCTTCGAGCGGAGCGCCTGCATCGCCTAACACACAACAGGCACCCTTACATACCGACAGATCGCAACAAAAGGGCTGATCAAAGAGATCGAACGAAATAATGGAAGAGTCGATACGAATCATAGCTAAAGTAAAAGTTATTTATAGAGTGTTTTTCG
>JBFWIG010000236.1:0-4320 GCA_050256115.1 Bacteroidales bacterium
ATTGGCTTCGAACGGGCTTCTTCCCGGGGTGAAAAAGGCCAGCTGGTAGTATCGTTTCGCATGGATATCGGTTTTTAGAGAAATTCTAAAGAACAGGTAAAAAATAGTACATAATAAAACGTAAAAATGACTGATCCAATTGCAGATTTACTGACTCGTATCAGAAATGGAGTCATGGCCCGCCACAAAGTTGTGGAGGTGCCCGCATCGAAAATGAAGCAGAGTATTGTGAAAATACTCTTCGAAAAGGGGTACATCCTGAATTATAAGTTCGAGGATATTGGCCCCCAAGGGAATATCAAGATTGCCCTTAAGTATCATCCCGAATCTAAACAGAGTGCCATTAAGGCCATTCAGCGGGTTAGCCGTCCAGGGTTGCGCAAATATGCCAACCATGATGAGTTGCCCCGTGTTCTGAACGGTTTGGGCATCTCTATTATTTCTACTTCTCAAGGCATAATGACCGACAAGGAGGCTCGTACCAAAGGTATTGGCGGAGAAGTGATTTGTTATGTTTATTAATTGAGGAGGAGAAACTATGTCCAGGATTGGAAAATTACCTATTGCGCTGCCCTCCAAAGTAGAGGTTACCATCGCACCCGATAATACCATCACTGTTAAAGGCCCCCTGGGTACTTTACATCAGAAGGTGGATCCCGATATTACGCTCAAAATTGAAAACGGTGTGTTAACCGTTTCGCGCCCTACCGATCAGCGTCGTCACCGTTCGCTGCACGGTTTGTACCGTTCGCTGCTTGCCAATATGGTAAAGGGTGTTTCGGAAGGGTTTACCATTAAGCAGGAGTTTGTTGGCGTTGGTTTTCGTGCCGAAGTAAAGGGCAATCTCCTCGAGATGAGTTTGGGCTATTCGCATGATATTATTATGATGCTTCCTAAGGAAGTGCAAGCCTCTGCTGTAACGGAGCGCCGTGCCAACCCGATTCTCACGCTGACCTCGGCCGATAAACAGTTGTTAGGTCAGATTGCCGCTAAGATCCGTTCGTTGCGTGAGCCCGAACCGTATAAAGGCAAGGGTGTTAAGTTTGTTGGAGAAACATTGAGAAGAAAGGCGGGTAAATCAGCAAGTGCTAAATAATCATTGATACAACTATGGCATTAACTAAATTAGAGAGAAGAATTCGGATTAAAAGAAGAATTCGTAAGGTTGTTAGCGGCTCTGCCGAAAAGCCCAGAATGTCGGTGTATAGAAGCAACTGCCAAATTTATGTGCAGTTGATCGACGATCTTTCCGGCAAAACGTTGGTATCGGCCTCGTCGCTTAGCAAGGAGATTGCCGGCAATACGTCTGCAACAAAAATTGAGCAAGCTGCTCAGGTGGGTAAGTTGATTGCTGCACGCTCCCTTGAGAAGGGGATCAGCAACGTTGTATTCGACCGCAACGGCTATTTGTATCACGGGAGAGTTAAATCATTAGCAGACGCTGCCAGAGAAGGCGGGCTTAAATTCTAAGAATTATGTCGGGAAATATACGTAAAGTAAAAACTACAGATCTTGAGCTGAAAGACAGGCTCGTGAGCATACAGCGTGTTACCAAGGTGACCAAGGGCGGGCGTACTTTCAGTTTCTCTGCCATTGTTGTGGTAGGTAACGAAGAGGGTATCGTGGGTTATGGTCTGGGTAAATCGAATGAGGTTACCTCTGCTATTGCCAAGGGGATTGAAGATGCCAAGAAGAATCTGATTAAGGTTCCTGTGTACAAGGGTACTATTCCTCACGAACAGGTAGCTAAGTTTGGGGGTGCCGAGGTGTTGATTCGGCCTGCTTCGCACGGTACCGGTGTTAAGGCCGGTGGTGCTATGCGCGCTGTGTTGGAGAGTGTTGGCATTCAGGATGTGTTGGCCAAGTCGAAGGGCTCTTCGAACCCTCACAACCTGGTGAAGGCTACTTTTGCCGCTTTGTCGGAGTTGCGCGATGCCTATTCGGTGGCTCAACAGAGAGGCGTTTCTATGAATACTGTGTTTAACGGATAAGATGTGCGCTATGGCTAAGATAACTATCGAACAGATTAAGAGTAAGAACGGCAGTACACAGCGTCAGAAAGACACATTGCGTGCGCTAGGTATCACGAAGATGCGTCAAGTGGTAGAGCATGAAGCCACTCCGCAGATTCTGGGGATGGTCACCGCTGTGCGTCATCTTGTGTTGGTTAAGGAATAAGATTATTAATATACTATATACTTGAAGATATGAATTTAAGTAATTTGACTCCGGCTCCCGGTTCCGTTAAGGCTCAGAAGAAACGTCTGGGCAGAGGCCAGGGTAGTGGCAAGGGAGGAACCTCTACAAAGGGTCATAAGGGTCAGCAGGCCATTGCCGGGTACTCCCGGAAGATCGGTTTCGAAGGCGGTCAGATGCCTATTCAGAGACGGCTCCCCAAATTCGGTTTCAAGAATCCTTTTCGGGTTTCGTATAAGGCGGTCAATCTTGAGTTGATTGAGGCGTTGGCTGCAGAAACAGGTGTTACGGTTATCGATCCTGCTGCGATTGTGGCTGCCGGTATGGCTCCCAAAAATGCCCGTATTAAGGTTTTGGGTAAGGGTGCCATTACAAAAAAACTGGATGTTACGGCTCACGCCTTTTCGAAATCGGCAAAAGAGGCCATCGAAACCCTTGAAGGAACCTGCAAAATTGTATCGGAATGAAAACCCTGATTCAAACGATAAAGAACATCTATAAAATTGAGGAGCTTCGTGAAAGGATTCTTTTCACGCTTCTCCTTTTATTGGTGTATCGTCTGGGGTCGTTCGTGGTTCTTCCCGGTATAGACCCTACGATGTTGACAAATCTGAAAACTCAGGCCTCATCGGGTATTATGGGGCTTTTGGATATGTTTGCAGGCGGTGCATTCTCGAATGCGTCTGTCTTCGCGTTGGGTATTATGCCCTATATTACGGCGTCGATCGTTATCCAGTTGCTGGCAATGGTGGTTCCCTATTTTCAGCGTCTCCAGAAAGAGGGTGAAAGTGGACGTCGTCAGATCAATCAGATTACCCGTTATCTAACGGTAGGTATTCTGTTGCTCCAGGGTCCCGGGTATGTTGCTAACCTTTCCGCACAGCTTCCTGCCGAGGCATTTGTGCTCTCTAACTTCTACTTTAAGGTCTCTTCGGTGTTAATCCTTACTGCCGGTACCATGTTTGTGATGTGGTTGGGCGAGCGGATTACCGAGAAGGGTATTGGCAACGGGATTTCGCTCATTATTATGATCGGGATTATTGCCCGTCTTCCCCAATCGCTGTTGCAGGAGTTTGCTACCCGTCTGGAAGGTTTGGGTGGCGGACTGATTGCTTTCCTGCTCGAGATTATTCTCTGGGTGGTAGTGATTGGCATCTCTATTTTGCTGGTACAGGGTACACGTAAGATCCCTGTGCAGTATGCAAAACGTATTGTGGGGAATAAGCAGTATGGCGGGGTTCGCCAGTATATACCCCTGAAGGTGAATGCAGCGGGCGTTATGCCTATTATCTTTGCGCAGGCCATTATGTTTCTTCCGGTTACTTTGGTAGGATTTGCTTCGTCCGACACGCTGACGGGTTTTGCTGCAGCGTTCTCCTCAACCACCAGTTTCTGGTATAACTTTGTGTTTGCTACGCTGATTATTGTTTTTACCTTTTTCTATACCGCTATTACGATTAATCCTTCGCAGATGGCCGAGGATATGAAGAAGAACGGCGGTTTTGTTCCCGGTGTGAAACCCGGTAAGAAGACGGTGGAGTATCTCGATGGTATTATGTCGAAGATTGTGCTTCCCGGCTCTTTTTTCCTGGCTTTTATAGCCATTCTTCCTGCCTTTGCCAAAATCTTTGGTGTAGGCATGGAGTTCTCGCAGTTCTATGGCGGAACTACACTGCTGATTCTTGTTGGCGTGATTCTGGATACACTGCAACAAATTGAGAGTCATCTTTTGATGCGGCATTATGATGGTCTGATGAAGTCGGGCCGTATTAAGGGTCGTACCGGAGGTTGATTGTTGTAAGGCGTTCTTTGATGAGTAAAACAGACGAAGAAATTGCTTGTCTGCGTTTGTCGGGACTTTTGGTTTCGCAGGCGTTGGCAGAGGTGGCAAAGCATATTGTCCCCGGGGTTACTACGTTGGCTCTGGATCGTGTGGCCGAGACTTTTATTCGCGACCACGGTGCTGTACCCGGTTTTCTGGGTTACGGGGGGTTCCCGAATACGTTGTGTACTTCGGTAAACCGGGAGGTTGTTCATGGTATTCCCTCTAAGAGAGTGTTGATGGAGGGTGATATTGTGTCGATCGATTGCGGTGTGCTGCTCAACGGTTTCTATGGCGATAGT
>JBFWIG010000237.1:0-4319 GCA_050256115.1 Bacteroidales bacterium
CCGTGATGCCGGGGAATTTGTCGTAGAATTCATCGCCCGGCTGGTGGATCAGGTGCATTTTGTCGCCCGAATATTTTACCACTTCGCTCCAACCCGAGATCAATGTGCCGTCGCCTACCTTAAGCAGACCCAGAATCAGAATGGTGAAAGCACCTGCCAGCAGAATGGGTGTCTGAATCACCGAAATCAGCATAATGCCTTTCATACCTCCCACTACTGTGTAAAGACCGGTGAGCAGAACCAGCCCGATGGCCGCAATCCAGAAGAAGTCTACATTCCAGATAGAGTCGATGCCAGTAACGGCCTGCAGAAAGATACCCCCTGTGTAAGCGGTTACCGATACTTTGGTAAGCACGTAGCTGATAAGGGTAATGATGGAGAGAAACGAACTGGTGTTTGCATTGAACCGTTTCATCAAAAATTCCGGCATGGTAAATACTCTGCTGTGGGCATAGAAGGGAACAAATACCCAACCCAGAATCAGAATCATCCAGCCTTGCATCTCCCAATGCGCCATCGCCATGCCGCTTTCGGCGCCCGATCCGGCCAGACCCACCAGATGCTCCGAGCCAATATTGGCGGCAAAGATGGCCGCACCTACCGCTAACCAGGTTTCGCTACGTCCCGACAGGAAGTAGTCGCTGGTATCGTCTTTTTTGTGTTTCATCACCCAAATGGCGATGCCCACAAGTGCTGCCAAAAACAGCCCGATAATAGATAAATCAATTGTTCCCACTAATGTTAGTTGTTTTTAAAGGTTAATAGAATGCGTGTCGATAGATCTAATAGTGTAAATATAACACTCATTATTTGACATAATCAAATGATTTTATCTTTTTGTTAATTTTTTTTGCCTTTGCGCGCAGCGCAGCACTTGAAGCGCTTACGCGCTTCGATGCATTAGAGCACTTGCGCGCAGCGCATTCACCATTCACCATTAGTTTCTGCCTATTTGGATGTAACTCCCTCTTCGACGGTCGAAGTTCTGCGACCCATTAGCGCTCTCATTCACTAAAAGAGGAGAACTCGCTTCGCTCAAACAGCTCCTCTTTTTAGCGCTCATTGAGAGCGATGGGGCCCCGCCTAACTTCTCCATTGTCGCAGAGGCAGTTCATCCAAACGGCCAACCCCTGTGTCACCCTCTGCTCCAAAACGTCCGCGCTTGCGCGTATTTGTTGTTTCGCGCGCCAGCGCAGCACTTGAAGCGCGCAAGCGCTTCGAAGCACCAGAGCACCAACTTGCAGCACTTTATTTGTCCATTGGTGAAACATTCTTTCTTTGAAGTATTGCATACAAAAGAAGTAATCGGTAATTTCGAAAAGATTTACGCATGTGGCACTCGTAATGCTGCTCTGTATGAAGGCATCCGTTTTTTTTCGTCTGCATCTGCTTCTGCTTGTCGCAGCTGCGTGGCTCCTCTCTTCTCTTGCCACTGCCCAGGAGCCTTCCCGTCTTCCCTCTGCTTTTACCCGTCTCTTTGCCCAGGAGATGGAACGACAGATGCGTTATGCGCCTGAGCAGATTCATCTCTTTACCGATCGAGAGGTCTATGCCGCGGGCGATACCATCTGGCTCTCCGGTTGGGTGCTGAATGACCAAACCCTTGAGCCCACTACCCACAGCCGTAGGCTCTATGTCGATCTGATTAATCCTGAGTTGAAGGTGGTGCAGGATCTGGTGCTCGAACTGGCAAACGGAACGGCCTATGGTTCGTTTGTCTTGTCGGAAAATCAGACCTCGGATGCCTTCTTTCAACTGAGGGCCTATACGCAGTGGTCGATGCATTTCGACTCCACTTACGCTTACCACCGTATTCTTCCGGTGTGGCAAAAGCCGCCGGTAGTGGATTCTACTGCCCGACCCAACAAGTATCAGTTGGTAAAGAGAGGTGTTAGCGGACGTTATGAGTTACGCAGAATCCGCCCCCCAAAGGAGGGTGATGATGAGGCTGTAACAGGCGATGACAGCCCCGCCACCGACTCTTTGCCCTTTATCGATGTAGCCTTTCTGCCCGAAGGGGGCAGTTGGGTGGAAGGAATCCCCTGCCGTATGGCCTTTAAGGCACTGGCTCCTGATGGTTATGGGGTGGAGGTTGAGGGGGAGATCCTCGACCAGAACGACTCTCTGATCTGCCCCTTCCGGTCGGAACATCTGGGGATGGGTTCATTTCTGATTACTCCTAAGTCAGGGCAAAGCTACACTGCACGTCTCTTTACGGGACAGCGCATAGAGTTGCCGAGGCCGACGAGCTCAGGGGTGGCATTGAGGGCAGTGTACAATGTGAATACATTGCAAGGGGGCTCTGCCGATACCTTAACAGCAACGATGCTTCTCTCTCCCGGAGAGCTTGACCCTAAACGAATTCTCTATCTGGTGGTGCAGTCGCCCGGTTATAAGCCGGAAACCTATGCTTTGCGCTGCGACCTGCCCATGCTTTCAGTGCAGATACCCGATGCAGAGTTGCCGGGTGGTATCACGCGGCTTACCCTCTATAACGAGCAAGCCGATCCGCTGGCGGAGAGACTCTGTTTTCTTCCGCTAAAGCAGCAGCGTCTCACGGTGGATCTGCAGCCCTCCATTGCCCGCGTCGATACCCCGCCTGACCTCTCCGGGGCACGGCTTACCCTGAAGTTGCAATCGAAACAGCAACAGAGCGGAGCTCCGCTACCAGCCCTGCTGGCAATATCGGTTGCCGACAGCCTCTACTCTCCATCCGACCCTTCATCGGCTTCGCTGGTGAGCCGGATGCTTCTGCGGGGCTTTCTAAAGGGCGAGGTAGAAGAGGCACAATACTACTTTTCGAATCCTTACGATTCTGTGGCCTCTGCGCTCAATCTGGTGATGCTGACGCACGGTTGGAGGGGGTTTTTGCGAAGCGTTCAACCCGGGGAGAAAGAAAAAGAGAAGGAAAAGAAGGGCCGGGAGAGCAAGAAGTCGATAGAAAAAGAGCTCTCCATGAATCCGGAAGAGGGATTCAAGTTGTCGGGCAGAATTCTGGATGTCATCAATAAACCGATTCCCAACCGAAAGATCTCGCTGTTGGCACAGGGTAACTTCTCTTTTGCAAAAGATACCCGCACCAACGAGAAGGGACGGTTTGCCTTTGCCGATTTACCCTTACAGGGAACCACCAAACTGACGCTTTGGACGCACAACAGCGGCAGTGCCATCAGGCGCTTTAACGTGGGTTTCGAACTGGATCCCCAACAGGAGTTGCAAAAGCCAAAGGCTTATTCGCCGCGCCTTCCGCAACAGAGTATCGGGGTGATGGCGCTGCTCGAAAACCTCAGGCAACAGAAGATCCTGGAACAAGCCTTTCTCGATAGTCTGAAGCATATCCCCGGAATGTACTACATCGACGAGGTGGCTGTTACTGCAAAGCCGGTAATCAAAAACTCCTATAGCAAAAATCCCGGAAAGGCCGATATTATTCTCGACGAAAAGGCCATGGGAAAATTCGACCGCTTTAGCAATCTGTTGGAGGTGTTGGAGCATGAGGTGCCCGGCTTCAGAAAGGGGTATCTTACCGACGACAGGCTGTATTTCAGTACTGTTCCCAGAGGCGACTTTAAACCCGAGTTTGTTATCGGCGAACGGCCGATAGATTTTCGATTTGACGGGGGGCCCTTTCCAGCTTATGGAGCAGCGCCTTCCACTCCTCAGGGTTATGAAGATAGGTTCGAATACTATGCCACCCTGTTACGTAATATTCCGGTTTCTCAGTTGGTGGGCGTGGAAGTGATGACTTCGCTCGACAACGTATATAGGTACCAAGGGGAGGGAACGGTCTCTGTTTTTGCCCCCGGAAGTCTAAACTACAGAAGATTTTGCGTTATCGACATTACCACCAAGGAGGGTATAGGGATTCCCCGACCCGAGCGAAGTGGAAAGGTAACCACCTACATCCGGGGCTTTTCCACCCCCCGTCAGTTTTATCTCCCCAAGTATATTCCCAGGGAGTTCCCCGACCGCCTCATCTACCACCGCCAGCCCACCCTTCTCTGGGTGCCGGAACTGATCACCTCCGAAGAGGGAAAGGCAGAAGTATCGCTGCCTGTGGGCAGAAACTTTGCCCGAACGCTGCGGGTGCGGGTGGAGAGTTATTCACCCACAGGAATGGTGGGGTCGGACGAAGTATATCTGCCGGTAGGCAGGGAGAAGGGCACGTGGTAAGTGTGCTTCGAAGCCGTTTATTCAGCAACCTTTACACAAAACAACCGACTTTGATCGCGAAGCAACAGTTTGCCATCGGCAAGTGCCATTGGCCCCCAGTGTTGGATGGAGCCACCAATCCGGTTGGCAATGGAGTTTTCGTCGCC
>JBFWIG010000238.1:0-4315 GCA_050256115.1 Bacteroidales bacterium
GGTGATACAGCCCTGGGAAAAGAAGATGATACCGGCCATCGAGAAGGCCATCTTCGCTGCCAACATAGGGCTTACCCCCATGAACAACGGCGAAGTAGTAAGACTCTCCATTCCTCCGCTTACCGAAGAGCGACGAAAAGGCCTGGTGAAACAGGCAAAAGCCGAAAGCGAGGTGGCTCGTGTATCCCTTCGTAACACCAGGCGTGAGACCATAGATGTCTACAAAAAAATGGTAAAACAGGGTCTCTCAGAAGATCTCGAAAAAGATGCCTCTGCCCGTATCGATAAACTCACCGAAACCTACAGTAAGAAAATCGACGAGGTTCTTGCCAAAAAGGAGGAGGAGATCATGACCATCTGAGGCAGTATCAGAAAAATTCAGCAACCATGGACCTTCTCTCTATTGTTTGGAATGCCGACCCGAATATGCTCACATTGGGGCCGTTAACCATAAGATGGTATGGCATACTGTTTGCCGCCTCCTTCTTTTTCGGGTATCTGCTTTTTGTGCGTTTCTTTTCGTTCGAGAAGATCCCTCTGGAAGAGTTAGATGCGCTCACCGGCTACATGGCCGTGGGCACCGTTTTGGGTGCCCGACTAGGCCATTGCCTCTTTTACGAACCCGCCTACTACTTGCAAAATCCCCTTGAGATCATTAAAGTGTGGCATGGCGGTTTGGCAAGCCATGGTGCCGCGATAGGCATTCTGACAGCACTCTGGCTCTTTTCGCGAAAATATGGCCGACCCTACTTTTGGATTGTAGACCGCATCGTAATTGTGGTGGCGCTTGCAGGCTTCTTTATTCGCTGGGGCAATTTTATGAATTCCGAAATCTACGGCCGCGAAACCTCCCTCCCCTGGGGCACCATCTTTGAACGGGCCGGCGAGGTATTACCCAAACATCCCACCCAGATTTACGAAGCATTGGCCTACCTCTCTATCTTTGCCGGGCTCTACCTGCTCTATCGTAAAAAAGCCTATGCACCCCCCCATGGCCTCCTGTTCGGCATCTTTCTGGCTGCCGTCTTTGGTTTCCGGTTTTTGGTAGAATTTATCAAGGAGCCACAGGTTGCCTTCGAGGCCTCTATGACACTCAATATGGGTCAACTCCTGAGCATACCCTTTGTACTTGCAGGAATGGGGCTTATGCTCTATGCCATGCGAAATCCCAACCAGACCGCTTCTGCAATCCCTTCGCGTTTACAAACACCGCTCAAAAAGGGAAGAAAAGTCTCCTGAGTTAGCGTGGTACCGTATTGCGGTAGTGTGTATAGAGCAGAAAAACATTGCGCACAAAGGCCCGGGTTTCGCCCGAACGAAAGGGACCAAACTTCACCACTTCGCTGCTGTAATGCACATCGGGGCGCAGCGAGGCAAGACACAATTCCACCGTACCATCCCAAACCCCCTTGTTAAGTCTGAACTTCTCAGCCACACGCATTGCGTCCTGCACATGGGCATACCCTCCGTTATAGGCGGCAGCAATGAACTTCATCCGCTCCAGGGTATCGGGCACACTTCGCTGCAATAAATTATCGAGGTAGGCCATCACCTTTAGGCCGGAGAGAATCTGAGCGGAATGGGTTGTTTCGGTGATACCGAATCGCCGGGCCGTTGATGGAAGCACCTGCATCAATCCAAAAGCACCCTGTGCCGAAAAGAGACCGGGCTGAAACCGAGACTCGTGATACATAATAGCAGCCGTAAAACGCCAATCAAAGCCATGCTCGCCACTATACTTCCGGAGCAAATCGTCGTAAGGCGAAATCTTATAAACGGCCGAACCTGCTGAGGCAGAATGGAACTCCCGCAACCGAATGGAAAGGGCTCTTTCATTGTGATACCGCTCGTAGATAAGGGCAAATCGGGCCGATTGCCGGAAATTCGACAGCCAATCATTCAGTTGTTGCAGAAGGAATTGATCGGAACGCCTGAGCACCCAGGCCTGAAAATCGCGACTGTAACTCACCCATGGATTCAACTCCAGAGCAGGCCGCCCGGGAAGTAACGATTTTGCCCTAAAAGCGTCGCACACCAGAAAATCGATATCCCCTCGCTCCAACGCCTCCACCCCATTTAACAGTGTCAACGTATCGGAAGCAACAACCGTGAGGGTTGGTGCAAAGGAACGGAGAAAACCCTCTATCGAGGTGCCTGTCTGAACGGCAGCCAACTTCCCGTCATAATGACCCTGACAAAAATATTTCGTATCGGTTTCTCCCTTACGCTGCAACAACACCTGGCGGTTCTTGCTCAAAGCTTCGGTATAGACCAAGCGGTTGGAGAAGAGCGCGGGACTCATTAAACCGGGGGCAATGATATCGACATCACCGCTGAGTAACTGATCTACATCGTCCGAAACCGAAGAATTAACCACCCACTCCAGTTGATAACCCACCTCTTCGGCAAACGCTTCGAGCAACTCATACTGGTAACCCATCGGGTTTCCCTGCTGCTGGAAATAATCGATCATATTGGGGTGTGTTGCCACAACCAACCGATTGCCGGAAAAAAGCGGTTCATCCTGCTGTACAACAGACGAAACCGGATTCCAACGACAGGCGGGCAGCAGCAACAGAAGAAGAGCCAACCCCACAGCTCCGAAAAAAAAGCGTGGGAATCGAGCGCGATTTCCCATAGATTTCCGTTGTAGATGCTTGATAAACAACATAGAAGACTCCAACTAGCAAATTACATGCCAATCGTCGAAGTCCTATGGATTCGCTCCAATCCGTTTAGCCTGCCAGGGATGGCCCTCTCCCAGGGCAACTGTAAGAGAACCGGACTAGAAAGAGCTGATTACCAAGAATACGGCAGCCAGCGACACAATAGCATACAGCTCAGGGAAAACCGCCAGAATCATGGTATTCCCAAATACATCACTCCCATTGCCAATGGCCACAACCCCGTTGGCACAAATCTGTCCCTGACGAATGGCCGAAAAGAGAGAGACCAAACCCAGTACCAAACCTCCGGCAAAGAGAGCAACCCCCTGAATCCAGGCAATCTCAGGCACCAAAAAAGGCTGCACCATAAAGAAGCCGGCAAAACCATACAACCCTTGTGTTCCGGGCAGAGCCGTGAGCACCAAAAAATTTCCAAACGCATCGGGCGTTTTCTTCAAAGCCCCCACAGTAGCATTTCCCACAATCGACACTCCGTATGCACTGCCAATTCCGCTCAGAAACAACATAAAAGCAACGCCCAGATAAGCAAACAAAATAGGTAACATAGTTTTCCTCCTTAAGTAAAAATAGTTATAGTTAAGCCCAATAGTAAGCAACAGATAGCCCCTCCCCAAGAACCCTATCGGGCTCTTTTAGAAAAGGGTTGATACATTTTTCCGCCACCGGCAAAACCGGCATTTTTATAAAATTCAACAAACGTAAGACGCATAGGGTGAACCAACGCCCCCAACGCATTCATAAACAAATTCAAAGAGTGACCAAAGAGCAAAATAAGCAGCGTAACCAGCCACCCCACCACGGGAATATCAGGACTCAATCCAAAAGCAAGACTATTAAAAACACCGCCCAGAACCGCACCTGAGAGATTAAGTGCAAAAAGCCTTACATACGAGAGCACATCGCCCAACAGTCCCGTTGCCATATTGTAGGAATCCCACACCCCGGTACCCACATTCAGGAAGAGACTCTTACCCGGAGAGTTAAAGAAAAAGATCCCAACGGCACACAACCCCATTACCACCTGGTGACCTACCCCAAAGAGCGATACGCCCCAATCGGGCACCTGCGATAACCCGTAGAAGAGCAGTATACTCACAAAAAAGAGCAGCCAGCTCAAACTCGAAATGGCAGCCCGAAATCCCTGCTGATACATCAGGTTAGCCACCTTTACACCCATCCCGAAAAGTATCTGGATTACACCCAGCGTCAGGGCAAGATAGAACAGGTTAGTATCGGTAAGGAAAAAGCGATTCAGCCCCTCGAAAGGCGCATAGGTTCCCAACTTCATTCCAAACAGAGAGCCTGTGAGCAGCGAGAAGAAAAAAGTGGCCACACCCAACACCCTCACCAGATCCATAATCGGTTTCCAGGGCGCTTTCACCTTTCGTTTTGCCAGCCAGGCGCCAAAAAAAAGCACCAGACCGTAGCCGGCATCGCCCAGACAGAAACCGAAAAACATCATAAAAAAGGGGGCAAAGAGCGCAGTCAGGTCCAGCTCCTGATAGAGCGGCAAACGTTAGAGTTTGGCAATGGGCTCATAGAGTCGGGCAAACCGGCCGTTTCTAAGCAAGACCGGAGCTTTCTCCTGTCGCGATACCCTTTCGGCGAAATAGAGAACCGGATGGGCT
>JBFWIG010000239.1:0-4307 GCA_050256115.1 Bacteroidales bacterium
GTTTACTATTTACTGGCCTATCTCTTCTCGAATTTTGCCGCCTTTGGGGTATTAACCGCCATCGAAAGCCGCACCGGAATGATTACCCTGCAGCAATACAACGGGCTCTATAAAACCAACCCCCGATTGAGTCTGGTAATGATGATTGCCCTCTTCTCGCTGGCCGGAATCCCCCCTACGGCAGGCTTTTTCAGCAAGTTCTTCACCTTTACCGCCGCAGCCCGTGAGGGCGAATATCTGCTGGTATTTCTGGCCCTGTTAAACACCATTATCTCGCTCTATTACTATTTGCTGATTGTAAAGGCTATGTTCCTTCACAACGGAGAGGCAGAGATTCCCCCAATCCGCACCGACAACTGGAACAGGGCATCGCTGATTATTGCCACAGCCGCTATTCTGTTATTGGGCTTTTTCCCTCAGGTATTTGCAATGATTCATCGGCTGGGTCTGATGTAGCCTTCGGGCTTCGGATGAGCCGATACATGCCCGCACAGGCGGTGAGGTAATAGATACCCGCCAATACCCATAAATGGAGAAAGGGTCCGTGTACTTTGTCGAACCCTACGCCGGCAGTTTGTATACGCAGGAAAGCGTCGATAGCGGGGGTGCTGGGAAAAATTTTGGAGAGCGATCTCATCCAATCCGGAAAACAGAGATCAGGAACCGACCATCCGCTCAACATCAGAATGGGAATGGAGAGAGAGAAGAGAAAAAGGAGGGCATTCTCCCTATAACGGAAAAGCGTGGAGAGGGTAATACCTAAAAAGATGGTGGCCAGCAAGAAAGGCAACAATATGGCTATCAGATGTACTCCATCTCCCTGCGAAGGCAGCTGAAAGAGCGGGTAGTGTACCAGCAGCAGGTAGGCAATGGAGAGCGAGTGAGCAATCAGGTAGGGCACCGCTCTCACCAACACAATCCAGACCAAAGGCATGGCATCGGCTCCCGCCCTTCGTATCTGGTGGTAGAGACCCCGCTCTCTCCAGGTTCCCCCTATCAACCCCAGGCTCATTAGCAGGGTCTGCTGAAGAATCACAATGAGTACTATCGGGATCAGGTAGGTACCATAGCCCAAAGTGCGATTGTAGAGGGTAGAAACCGAAAGGGTAACAGGCTCCCGGAGGGTTTGGGCCACAGGCACCGAAGCCCCGCCTGCCAATAGTTGCAGCAGTTCTATCTTTGCGCCCTCGGTGCCAATAGCCCCCACGGCATCCGAAAAGATCTGCCGATACATCAGAAAATAGCCGCCATCCACGTAAAAGGGAATCACAACCTGCTCGCCCCGCAACAGCTGTTGCTCGTAGTGAGGGGGGATGAAAAAGATCCCGTAAATTTTTCGGCGCATCAGTAGAGCTTCGGCCTCGCTCATGGAACCGGGCCTGAAGGCTACCTGCAGATTCTGGGTGGCATTGAGCGAGCGAACCATTGCGCGGCTTGAGGGGGTAAAATCGCTGTCGATCACAGCAACGGGCAGATTGCGCACCACCTCGTTTTTGTACACAAACGAGTAGAGGGTGGAGTAGAGAATAACTGCCGCAAAGAGAATAAGAATCACACCCGGGTCGCGCAAAATAAACCGGATTTCGTAGGCAAACACCTCTCGTGCCGATCTATGAAGCGCCCCAATATTTTTCATGGATCGAAACCATTTTTAGTCGCCTAAGGGCAAACAGAATGAGAAAAGAGAAGAGAAGCAGGTGTAGGAAAGCCGTTGCAGAGTAGTGAGGAGCGGCTCCCCGCAAAGAGTGATCCATCCAGATCTGCAGATAAGGGGTAAAGGGAAAGAGCTGAGCCGCCATACGAGCCGGAAGATCCATGGCCATGAGGGGAAAGGTGAGCCCCGAAAAGGAGAAGGCCATTACGGAATAACCGCCCCCTAACGAAAGTGCCAATCGCATATTGGCACAGAGGGTTACCAGCAGACATCCCACACTCTGGCAGGCAGTAATCAAAAGAAAAGTGGATAAGAAGAGCAGGGAGGCGCTCCCTCTGAGTGGCACATCGGCCACCCTGAAGACGACTATCTGCATCACACCGGCAACCAGGGTAAAGATAAGTGTATAGGGAAGCATCTTTCCCAGCAGGGCAGCTGTAGTGCGGTGTTCTGCCCCGGCCATCCACTGCCCGGCAGTGCCGTTTTTGAGTTCGACCCCGATGGCAAAAATAGAGGAGAGGGTTACAAACATGAGCAACATAAGCGAGAGAAAGGCAGGCAGAAGATAGAAGGTGTAACTGAGCCAGGGATTAAACAGAATATGCTTTTGAAAGGTAACCGGCATCATTCGGGTGTAGGCCGTCTCAGGAGCTACTCCCTGTTTTACAAGGGTCTGAATCTCTATCCCCGATGAGAATGTGGCTACAGCAGTTCGGATATCACGCACAATCAAACTGGCCTTGATTACACTCAATCCACTCACCTGCAGCGAAAGATTAACCGGACTGCCACGCAGAATTTGCTTTTCTAACCCTTGCGGAATCGCTACCACACCCTCCACCGTTCCGGTTTCGAGCAACCACCGGGCCTCTTCCAAATCGGAACAGGAATGGGTTATAGCAGCGGTAGGGGTGGCATCGATCATGCCGGCCACCTTACGCGACAGAGGGGTCTTATCGGCATCATACAGGGCCACAGGAAGGTTGCGTGCAACCCCGTTACCGAAGAGTAGAACAAAGAAGAGAAATGAGAGTAGAGGGAACACCAGCGTGAGCAATATATAGATGCCCGAGCGGGAAAACCGGGCTATCTCCCGCCTCAGCGAGGCTACAAACGCTTGGGTCCAGCTGCACATGGCCAATTATCGCGTCTCTCTGTTTACAATAACCGACATGCCGGGACGAAGAGCGGGTATGGCCGTTTCTGGTCTGGCCTGAACTTCGAACGATCTGACATCGAATCCGCCCTGACTGCCGGTTGCACTCCAGGTGGCATAGTCGGCCTCAACGGCCATAAAATCTACCCGCAACGAAACCAGGGTGTCGAGGGCAGGAATATAGCCTTGTAAGAGGGAGCCCACCCCAATGCCCGGCAAAAGATCTTCGCGAATATGAAATGTGGCCCACATATCGGACATATCGAGCAGTGTAAGCACCGGATAGCCTGAACCTACCAGTTCGCCCTCTTCGGCTATGAGCGAAGAGACCTCTCCGTTGATGGGCGAATATTGGCGTGCATCGGCCAGATAAGAGGTTACCTCCGAAACCACGCCCGAAGCCTGTTCAACCAGAGCGGCCGCTGCCGATTTATCCTCTTTGCGAGCCCCCTCGAGTGCCATGTTGTATTGCGCTTGTGCAGCCGCAAGTGAGGTTTGGGCCGACCGCAATGAAGCGAGTGCCTCATCGTGCTTTTGTGCCGAAACCACGCCCCCATCATAAAGATTTTTTACCCGCGCATAGCTTTTCTGCGCCAGGTCGGAGCCCGCCTGAGCCTTTAGCCAGAGGCTTCTGGCAGCCTCAACCTCCTGCGTTCTTGCACCGGTAAGGGCTTTGCTTTGTTGTGCTGTTGCCGCCTTTCTGGCCGCTTGAGCCTGATGCAATTTGGCCTCCACTTCCGGGGTCTCTAATACAAACAGCAGTTGACCCGCCTGCACGCGCTCGCCTCTGCGCACAAGCAGGCTGTCGAGACGTCCGGCCAGTTTTGAGGAGACTTTTACACTTCGCACCTCTACTTGTCCCTGAAACGGGGGCAATGTCACTTTGCGAAGGCTCCGGTTAATCAACAAAAAAACGGCAACAAACAGGAGAAGGGTAAAGAGGGTGCCCAAAACAAACTTCTTTTTCATACAGGCTTAGGTTGAGATATAACTGTTGAGGCAATTGTATGTCGATGCATCTTATTCTATACCAACGGGAATGGCTCCGGGCAAACAACTATAGTCGGTAAAAGAGGCACTTTTGCCGCATAGTTCCAGTAAACCGGCCAAAAGCAGATCAAAGCGCCAGGCAATTTGCAATCGCTCTATTTGAAGCCGGGCCAGATGGAGCCGGGCATCTACTACATCGGTCGAGGTGGCAGCCCCTTCGGCAAACAGCTGTTCTTTGTTGCGAAGGTACGCTTCGGCAAATGTGAGCGCCGACGCAATGGCGGGAAGCTGACCTGCCTCCGAACGCATCTCAAAACAGAGTTTTTCCACGCCGGTCTCCAGATTATCGGTGGCCTCCTCTATCAAAGCCTCCACCTGCCGAACACGGGCCTTTGCCGCTTTGTAGTGATTCTCGCGTTGGAATCCGTCGAACAGGTTCATTTTCAATCCGGCTCCCGCCACCCAGCGCGGCATACCATCCATAAGCTGATAATCGGTTATACGGGC
>JBFWIG010000240.1:0-4267 GCA_050256115.1 Bacteroidales bacterium
GTCGGCACTCTATCCGGTGCTTGCGCAGTGATGCGCTGATGCGCATCACTGCGCAAGTGCTCTGATGCGCATCACTGCGCAAGTGCTCTGGTGCTTCGAAGCGCATTCGCGCTTCGAGAGTTGCGCTACGCGCTAGTGATTGGGGGGCGTAGAAAGTTAGCCGTTTGGAGGTAACTGCCTCTGAGACAACGGAGAGGTTTGGCGGGGCCCCATCGCGCTCAATGAACGCTAAAAAGAGGAGCTGTTTGAGCGAAGCGAGTTCTCCTCTTTTAGAGAATGAGCGCGTATATGGGTCGACAAACCTGTCTCGTCGAAGAGGAAGATACCTCCAAATAGGGGGGGATGAATGGTGAATGGTTAATGGTTAATGGTGAATTTGCGCTTCGCGCTGGTGCTCTGGTGCTTCGAAGCGCGAATGCGCTTCGAGAGCTGCGCTTCGAGAGCTGCGCTTCGAGAGTTGCGCTTCGCGCGAAAAAATGTAAAGATGAATAGAGGTTGTTATGGTGATTAAGGATATTAGGTCTGCGCACTATTTTGTGGCGGGCGACGGGACTAGGTTGTGTGAGCTGCTGCATCCGGAAAGGGAGCCTCTGCAGTTGAATTGTAGTGTTGCTTATGCGCGTCTTGAACGAGGCTGTTCTTCTAAACCACATCGGCTCTCTTCTACCGAAATCTATTTTATTGCCGAAGGCGAGGGAATAATGCATCTGGATGGGGAGTCGGAACCGGTGGTTGCCGGACAGTTGATCTATATTCCGCCGGGTGCATTGCAGTCTATCTCGCAACGGGGGGAGAGTGCTCTGGGGTTTTTGTGTATTGTGGATCCGGCCTGGAGAGCGGAGGAGGAAACAATAATTTAAATGGTGAATGCGCTTTGCGCTAAATGGTTAATTGGTTAATGGTGAATATGCGCTACGCGCAAGTGCTCTGGTGCTTCGAAGCGCATTCGCGCTTCGAGTGTTGCGCTTACGCGCAAATATCATTTACCGGGTGACGCAGGAGTTGGACGTTTGGAGGTAACTGCCTCTGAGACAATGACTCCTCTAGTACATCGAAGCGCGTGCGCGCTTCAAGAGCTCTGGTGCTGCGCTTCGCGCTAATTATCTAATTATCTAATTATCAAATCATCTAATTATCAAATCATCTAATTATCAAATTATCAAATTATCAAATCATCGAATTATCAAATTATCAAATTATGTTATGAGGGGGTTGGTGGTTTTTTTGTTGTTGGTTGGATTGGGGTTTTGTCCGGTGGCGTTTGGGCAGACGGTGAGCGGGCATGTGTTTAATGAGAAGGGTGAGCCGTTGCCCGGGGTGTCGGTTTATGTAAACGGCACTACGCTGGGCGTAGATACCGACGCAGAGGGACGGTTTAGTTTATCGTATAAAGATGTGCTACAGGCTGTTCTGGTATTTACTAAGTTGGGGTATCAGTCCAATTACCTGGTGGATGTGGCCGGGATTACAGATCTTCAGGTAACCTTGCAACCCAAATATATTGAGATTGAGGAGGTGGCTATCGAGGGCATCTTTACCCGTAAGCAGTTATTGAAACTCTTTAAGGCTCGTTTTCTGGGAGTTGATGTTGCCGGTAAGCAGTGCAAGATTGAGAATGAGCGTGAACTTGTTCTTAGTTACGATTACGCTGACTCTCGGCTTTCGGTGGTTTCTCGCCAACCTTTAAAGATTGTAAATCGTTATCTTGGATACACGCTGCAGGTTAATCTGCATGAGTTTTATGCCATTTCTAAGCATAATAGTATAGATCCCCGAAATGTGGTTTCCGATTATTACAAGGCAACGGTCTTTTTTGTGGATGATAAAAATGGGAAACAGCCGTATGGATACCGTAGAGAAAGGAGCTATTTAGGATCGCAGATGCACTTTTTTCGCACCCTTTGGAAGGATCAATTTCTGGCCGATCAATTTCTTCTGCTTGATGGTACGCATTTGGTAAATCCGGATTCGGTTTTTGGGGTTTCCGATACACTCAATATGAAACGTGTCAAGATTCGGGCATCGACAAACAACCCTGTAACGATGGATTCAAAAGGTTATCTGTATGCCGTTATTCCCTCGGCAGGTGAACCGATTCATGCCTCATACACACTGATATATAGAAAGAAACAGTCTTCCTTGTGCGTTTTCCGTACCTCCGATTTTCTGATCGTTTCTTATGGCAACCACTCCGCTGCCGACAAGATTCAGTTTGATGGTGAGATGGCCTCCAGTAGGGTTGGTAATCTGTTACCTTTCAATTACTGGATGGAGGAAGCAATAATCCCTGTAATAGATGAAAATTAACCGTTTATTTATTGCCCGTTTCTGTTTGAGTGGTTTGCTTCTCTTGCCAACCGCTCTACTCTTTTCGCAGACCCTCACCGGCAGGGTAATGGATGAGTCGGGCGAACCTGTTGCCGGGGTGTCGGTCTATTTCGACGGCACTACCCGTGGAGCCGATACCGATGCATCTGGGCGGTTCCGCCTTAACCATACACAACAGGTGAATCCCGTATTGGTGTTCAGTAAAATGGGATACCATACCGGTTATATTACCGGTAACCAAATCCAAAACCATTTCGAAATGGTTCTTCGTCCACGGACTTTCGATATAAAGGAGGTCGAGATTTCAGGGGCCTTCAGTCGAGCACAAAAATTGGCGGCTTTCAGAGCCCGCTTTTTGGGTACCGATGCAGCCGGGAGATCTTGTGTGATTGAGAATGAAGACGATTTGTTGTTAGATTATGATGTCGATAGTTTGGTTTTGCGAGTCTCCGCAAAGGCTCCGCTCCGGATCCAAAATCCCTATCTGGGATATAGACTGGTGATGGACATGAGTGAGTTCTATCTGACGTTTAAAAAGCTTAGCATCAATCCGAAAGATGGAGCCACCGACTTTTATCGTGCTACCACCTTTTTTATTGATGAATCGGACGATAAAAACAAATTTGCAAACCGCAGAGAGAAGAGTTTTCGGGGTTCGCAGATGCTTTTCTTTAGAGAGTTGTTCAATTCTCAACATAAGGAGCCGAGGTTTATGCTCTGGAATGGAGTAAATCCTGTGGCCTATTCCGATGCCTTCCGCGTCTCTGATACGCTTGGATACAAGAAGGTTGAGGTGATAAAGAATACTCACGCATTCTTTAGCTTCAATGCATTAGGTGAGATTTTGATTGTGAAGGTGCCACCTGGGCCTCCGGTTCAAGCCGTCTATACCCTGATTTACGCCAGTGGCAGCCACTCTCTTATCTATTTACGTACGTCCTCATTCCTGATAGACCGTTTTGGCAACCATTCAGCCGGCGATTCTATTCAATTTGATGGGACTATTGCCAGAAAGCGATTGGGAAATCTGCTGCCCTCCGATTACGAATCGGAGCCTTAGATCGAAATCTCTAATGGTTAATGGTGAATGGTTAATGGTTAATGGTTAATGCGCTGCGAGCTAGTGCTCTAGTGCTCTAATGCTGCGCTGGTGCGCGAATAAATAGGGTAGCTGTTATGGCGAGAAGATGGGTGTGTGTGGTGTGTATGCTTTTTGTGGGTTGTGCGGCGATTTCGGCATATACCTATTCGGGTAGGGTAACCGATAAAAGGAAAAATCCATTGCCCGGGGTTGCGGTATTTTTGAACAGGACCACCATTTGTAGCGTTACGGGCGAGGATGGTACTTTTCGGATTGAGGCGCCTATGATGTTCGAATCCGCTTTGGTGTTTGCTAAGGAGGGTTTCATAACCGAGGTGATTGCCAATCCTTATGAGGAGGCGGAGAAGGAGAAGATAGGTGTGATTCTTAATCCGAAAGTTCCCAGCGAAGAGATTACTGAAAGGTATGGCCGTTTCATCCGTGACTTCTTTCTTGCGGAGTTTAGAGCCAATTTTTCGGGGCGGGATTCTGCGGGCTTATCCTGTGTGATTGAGAATGAAGAGGCATTGGTTTTTCAGTATGATTCTGCGCTACACTTTGTCTCGGTTGCCATGAAGAGGCCTCTGCAGATTCGAAACCCCTACCTGGGCTATCGGATAGTTGCCTATATAGAGAACTACTTTTTTACGCCATTGACACCTTTAAAGAAGGAGAGGATGCCTTTTTGGCTGAGGGAGACATACTCTTCCCTCCGCCCCGAGAATGTTGCCGATCGCCCAAATAGTTTCTACGGTTTTTTTTATTTCATAGACGAGGTGGGGTCCAACCCCCTTTATGCCCAAAGAAGGCTTTTGCAAGATGAAGGATCTCAGTTGCACTTTTTTCGAACCGTGCGAT
>JBFWIG010000241.1:0-4273 GCA_050256115.1 Bacteroidales bacterium
CCGCGGGTTCACTTGCGGGAGGACTTTTCCTCTGCTCGGGTGTAAGAGGCATGGAGAGGGGCACCATTTCGAGTGTCCGCGATAAGGAGGGTAAAGAGATTTTGGCCGATGTAGAGTTGTTGCGTCTGGCTGTACCCAGAAGAGTCTTTACCCTTTCGCAGATTAATTATGCCATAGACCGACTTGAGTGGCTCTATCATAATCGTAAATTGATCGGGGGGCTGAAGTTTGTTTATGAGCCCCCGGTTCTTCGATTCTTTATGGGCGGACTTGTACCTACTTCCGACTGGCCTGCCCAACTGATGGCCAAGTTCCGCAAAGATTTCGGCGACAGTCTCTAAACCCGTTTCCAGGTTCGGGATGTAACAGCAGAAAGGCGGCTCACAACTCTGTGAGCCGCCTTTTGTGCCTGTATATAACACTGTAGGAATTGTTCTTGCGCTACAGGCTTGCATAGGATTTTACGGTTGGAATCAGGTAATGCTTACGGTTCAGATCAAAATCAACCATTACCTGGTCTAACAAAATAGCCTCGTCTAAGGCATAGAGACGCAAACGGTGCTTCCCGGGTTGCGAAAATGTGCACTGTAGTGGGGTCAGGAATTGGTTTCTCAGAACCGATATGGCCCACTCCTGTGTGAGGAAATCGGTTTTAACCGACACAATCCTGGGGGGCTGATTATCTAGCACTACGGCATAACGCAGCTGGTTAGTAGAAATAGCGGGATATTGAAAAAGGGTTCCAATCTTGATGAGAGCCTCTCCCGCGCTCTCTGTGGTAAAACTATATTCTACAAAGGGTCCGTTTTCACTGATTATTTTGGAGATGGGCAGTATAACCACACTTCCGCTATGACCCAGTCCTTCAAGGGTTTCGACAGGTTGGAAAGAGGCATGGGTATAATCAGATCCTCGCAGGGCAATCATGCGGTTCTGTTCGGAATGGCCATTGGGTTTCCCTGATCCTACTACCTGGAAGGAGAAGGTGTACTCACGGTTGTTGATATGTAGTGTAAAAGAGCCTTCTCGGGGTGCGGCTTCGTGTATGGAGATAGCCAGACGCTTCTCGTAGAGCCTCTCCGGTGCCAACTCTTTAATGGTTACGAAGGGCAGCTCCTCAGCCATCTTCCAATGGATGGCGACTTTCGACGCTGGCAACAGCTTTACAAAGAAGCGTTCATTGGCACCCAGGGTGTAATGGGGCAGTTGAATGGTGGTAGATTGGGTGGGTTCGGCACTGTTTTCTACCCAAATCCACAAGCCTGTTTCGTTGTAGGGGCCGAAAGCGGGGAGGTTCGGCTCTCTAAATACCGGAAGATCTCGAGGTTTCATATCTGCCATACCTTCCCATTTTTGCCCTGAGATATCCTTGTTGTAGGTGTAATCGAGTGCTGCAATTTCGTGATAGGCTGCAGTAGCCAGTTGTCCATAGGTTTCGGCAGCCGGGAGTTGATAAGCCGCATAGAGGCGTGCCATCTGGGCATAGAGTAATTTTTGGTTCAGTGCGGCTGCTCCTGTCACAGGATAGTGCACCAGTTGAAAATAGGCCGACTGCAGGTAGGGAGGGATCTCCGAGCGCATAATCATCGCCGACTTTTTGGCAATCGATTCGAAGGCCGAAATCCTCCCGGCAATCTCGTCGCCAAAATAGAGGGGGGAGTATTCCGTATCTTTTACCGCCGTCAATCCTGAACGACGGTCGGATTCAATAGAAAAGTTGTTCCCGCGGCCCCCCTCTTCTACGCGGTTAAATCCCATATGTTCGGGTTTTCGTTCGGCAGAGAGCTGATAATAATGGCTGAGCAATGTGGAGATGCTCTCTGTTTCGATGCCCTGAAATTGGGCCTCTACCCATTTTTTCAGGTGAACTTTTAAGGTTTCGGGTCGGAAGGAGTCCATATCCCAGGCCATATCCAGAAAAAACTCGGTGAGATATTCTCCCGGTTTGATATCGCCTACATTCAGTACCCAATAGCGTTTTGCCCCATACTCCCAGGCACGTCTCATCTCGGTATAAATCAATGCAGGCTGAGTGGTTGCAAGCCATAGATAATCATGGGGTTTCCCCCAATAGGAGATGTGGTAATAGACACCTGCCCCTCCCTGACGTTTCTGCTCTTCGGGGGTACTCAGGCGCATAAGATGGCCGTGATTGTCGTCGCACCATACCAGAGTAATATCTTCGGGGAGTTGCAGATGGTTATTGTAGGCCTTTAGTACCTCCTTATAGGGGACAAAAATCTGAGGAATAGCTGTCAGATCTTTCTCGGGATGGTGTTGTTTCAGGATCATTCGCTGTTCCGTGATAACCTCTTCGAGTGTTTTCGTCTCCTGGTCAAGGCTCGAGACCCCTTCCATCCTCCCGTCATGAACACCGCGCAGCCCGGTGGTGTAGATATTTTCCGAGCCGGTTAACTCCCGAACCCTATTATCCCAATAGGCCAGCATCCGGGCTTTGTTGGTGAAGTAGTTAAAGGGACCCTGCAAAGCACTGTTCCACTCCCCGGTATTGGTGCACATCATAGGTTCGGCATGCGAGGTGCTGATTATGATGCCATACTGTTGGGCAACTTCGCGGTTTCCCTCTACCTGGTAGAAGGGAACCGTGCATTCGTGCATGGCCGGGCAGATCATATTTGCCCTTAGGCGGAGCAGCAGTTCGAAGATCTTTGCATAGGTTTTGGGCCCGATAGCTCCTTTGCGCGGTGTGGGTTCCAAAGTCCGCGTACTCCAGGGCATGAGGGCCCAATCTTCATCGTTCAGAAAAATGCCGCGGTATTGTACCGAAGGGGCGTGAACCTTGTTATCGGGAAGTAGTGTGACGTTCTCTCGCCTTGGGGGCATAACATCCGCCCACCATATCCAGGGGCTGACTCCGATTTGGCGCGATAATTCGAGGATGCCGTAGGCGGTGCCCCGGGGGTCGCTTCCCAGCACAAAGAGCAAGGTGTCATCCTGATAGATAGCTGTCTCTATTTTAAAGGCTTCCCACTTTCCTGATAGCGAGGAGAACTCTATCCGGAATTGTTGTGCCAGTGCTCTCAACTGAGGCTCTTTGTGAGGGATGCCAGTAATGATGGTGTGGTTTTTGGGCTCTTGAACCCTCGAAAAGGGGTGTGTACATACCCATCGCGAATCTTCTATCAACATCTCAATGGCCCGGTTTACCACTGGTTCGTTCCCCTTGTAGCAGATGGGGGCGCCCCTAGTATTGGCAATCAGACGAAAGCCTTCCCGGGCCGCGAGAGTGCCCGGGAAGAGTATGGATAGGCCAACAATCGTAACCAGAATCGGGGTCAAAATATAGCGCTTCCTTTTACTCATTCTCCATTGGTATTTGCGATTCTTCAGTTATTTGCTACTCTAAAATAGGCGATAAAATGGTATGTTGAGGAGAGAAGGATAAAAAAATCGAGGCTGCCTCACAAAACGGAGAGAGCCTCGATAGAAAACGGAAACGGGAAACGGTTATTTTCCCTTTCCGGTTAGTTCGGCGCGGCAGAACTCCACGCATTTTTTTACCTCTTTCACAGCATCCGAACCGGCAGGGACGTTGTACTCCAGTTCGATATCGCAGGTGATGGGCCATTTGTTTTTCTGAACCAGACGAAGAATCTCGCCAACAGGGGTCTCGCCCTGGCCAAAGGGTTGATTTCTGTCGGGAGGCGATGCCTTGGGGCCGGTTTTGTCTTTGATGTGAATACTGGCAATACGGTTATGCAATCTTTCAATCAGCTCGTTGGGGTGTTTGCCGGTGGCGCCGAAGTAGTGACCGGCATCGAAATTAAGCATGATATTGGGTCCGTATTCCAATACCCGGTCAAAACTGAAGTTGGGATCGCCCGGTTGCCCGTGGTTGTGGAAGATGACAAAGAGTTTGTGTTTTTCGGCAAACGGGGCCATCCGTTTGGCCGATGCTTCGGAGATCTCCAAGGTAATACCTCTGGCGCCCAGGGTGCGGCATACATTAAAAGCATAATCAATTTCGGCATCACTCCAGCTGCTTTCGCCCAATTTCAGGATGTCGATTTTTATCCCCTTCTTTTTGAACAGGTCGCGAACCTCTTTAAACTTGTCCATCGAGACAGTGCTGCGCCATGCGCCGATCTCAGAACGGTTGCGGGGAATACCGGCATACTGTTCTACAGGGCCCCCCATTAATTCTACAGAGCTCAGGCCACTCTCCACAGCATATTGCAGCATGGCTTGCAGCGATTGGTCGGGCATACTCCGGTAACTGTAGGTGATGGTACCCACTTGCACACCGCCGAAT
>JBFWIG010000242.1:0-4266 GCA_050256115.1 Bacteroidales bacterium
TTTTTTATGGAGAGTTACTCTGTTCGCGATTTTGCCGAATTGGGCTTAAACAAAACTTTTGTGCAGGACAACCACTCTAAAAGCCACAGGGGTGTACTGCGCGGACTACACTTTCAGAGAGCCCGCCCGCAGGGAAAATTGATACGGGTTATTGCCGGCAGTGTATTTGATGTGGCCGTTGATCTTCGTCCCGAAAGCCCCACTTTCGGGGCGTGGTTTGGCCTGGAGTTATCGTGCCGAAACCATCTGCAACTCTATGTACCTCCCCGTTTTGCCCACGGTTTTCTGACCCTCGAAGACAATACCGAGTTCCTCTACAAATGCACCGACTATTACGATAGCAGCTCCGATGGCGGAATTGCCTGGAACGACCCCGAAATAAAGGTTCTCTGGAACCCGGAACAGTGGGGTATCTTGCCCGACCGGCTACTCCTCTCGGAAAAAGACAAACGGCTCCCTCCGCTCTCCTCCTTTTCTAAACAAACACTCTGGCAATGAACAGCAAACGCTCTATTCTGATAACCGGCGGTGCCGGTTTTATCGGTTCGCACCTGGTGCGGAGGATGGTTAACCAATACCCGGATTACCGAATCATCAACCTCGATCTGCTTACCTATGCCGGGAATCCCGACAATCTGCGCGATGTGGAGAAGATGCCCGGCTATCATTTTGTGAAGGAGGATATCTGCAACTTCGAGGCCATGCAGCGTCTGTTCGAAACCTGGCAGGTAGACGGCGTGATCCATCTGGCCGCCGAAAGTCATGTAGACCGCTCTATTGTAGATCCCTTCGGATTTGCCCGCACCAATGTGATGGGCACCCTGTCGCTTCTGCAGGCTGCCCGTCTGGCATGGAATGGAAACTTTGCCAACCGGCTCTTTTATCATGTCTCTACCGACGAGGTGTATGGTTCGCTCGACCACGGCGGCTATTTTTTGGAGTCGACTCCTTACGACCCTAAATCGCCCTATTCCGCCTCGAAGGCTTCGTCCGACCACTTTGTGAGAGCATTTCACAATACGTACGGACTTCCGGTGGTGATTTCGAACTGCTCGAACAACTATGGCCCCAATCAATTTCCGGAAAAGTTAATACCGCTGTTTATCAGCAATATATGCAACGAAAAACCCCTTCCGGTATATGGAAAGGGCGAGAATGTACGCGACTGGCTCTATGTAGAAGACCATGCCAGAGCCATCGATCTGATTTTTCATAAAGGGAGGGTTGGCAGCACTTACAATATCGGCGGCTTTAACGAATGGAAAAACATTGATTTGATCCACCTTATGATTCGCGTTACCGACCGGCTGCTGCAACGTAAGGAGGGGGCCTCTCTTAAGCTGATCAGCTATGTAACCGACAGAGCCGGGCACGATTTGCGCTATGCCATCGACTCTTCAAAACTGAAAAACGAGTTGGGATGGGAACCCTCGCTCCGGTTTGAGGAGGGGCTTGAAAAGACCGTCCGTTGGTATCTCGAAAACAGGGAGTGGTTGGAACGAATTGCTTCGGGCGAGTACCGAAGAGGCTAAACAGGGGTGGTTCGGCCTCTGTTGGCCAATAATCGGGAAAGAGCGTTGTGATGCAACACTATTTAGAGCAGGATATCCAGTATCTGGCAGGTGTGGGCCCCAAAAGGGCGCAGTTGTTGCGCGATGAGTTGCAGATCGGCACCTTTGGTGAGTTACTCCATTACTACCCCTTCCGGTATATCGATCGGTCGCGTTTTTATCTCATAAACGAGCTCGCCGAGTCGAGCCCCTGGGTACAGGTGAGGGGCCATGTAACGGCTATGCAAAAAGCGGGCGAAGGGCGAAAAGAGCGCCTGGTACTCACCTTCTCCGACCCTTCCGGTTCTGTAAGAGTTCTCTTCTTTAAAGGGATCTCCTATTGGACAAAACGGTTCAGAGCAGGCGTCGACTACACCCTGTTCGGGAAGCCCTCCCTCTTTAACGGCGAGCTTCATTTTGTCCACCCCGAGATTGAGGAGACGGTCAAATCGGAAACCGGCATAAGAGCACCACTGCAAGCCCTTTACAACACCACCGAGAAGCTGAAAACCCATTTTCTCACCACAAGGGCATTGGGTCGGATGCAGAGTGCGCTATGGCAGGAGATACCGGCAAAGTTGCCGGAAACCCTTCCCGAACGGCTGATAAACCGCTTCCATCTGCTCTCCCGTCACGAAGCGCTCTTCAATCTTCACTTTCCGCAATCGGCCGATAGGCTCAAACAGGCAGAGTATCGGATTAAGCTGGAGGAGTGTCTCTTTATGCAACTCGATATCCTGCACCGAAAACAGCGAAGAAAAGAGACGGTGGCAGGTCCGCTCTTCCCGGTGGTAGGAAAGCATTTTCACCACTTCTTTTCTACCTGTCTGCCATTTTCCCTCACCGATGCACAAAAACGGGTGATAAAGGAGATTCGCAAAGATACAGCCACCGGAAAACAGATGAACCGTTTGCTGCAGGGCGATGTGGGAAGCGGTAAGACGTTGGTGGCGCTGATGTGTATGCTGATTGCGGCCGATAACGGATACCAGTCGTGCCTGATGGCACCCACCGAAATCCTGGCGATGCAGCATTTTCAGACCCTGCAGGCTTTTCTGAAGGGCACAGAGGTAAAGGTGGCACTGCTCACCGGATCGACCCCCAAAAAGGCGAGAGCCATAATTCACAATGCACTGCTTGAGGGCGAGTTGCACATCCTGACAGGCACCCACGCCCTGCTGGAAGATGTGGTGCAATTCCGGCAGCTCGGGCTGGCGGTAATAGACGAGCAACACCGCTTTGGCGTGGCACAGAGAGCCAGGCTGCACTACAAGCAGGAGGTACCTCCGCATGTTTTGGTGATGACTGCCACCCCCATCCCCCGTACCCTGGCCATGACCGTATACGGCGATCTGGATGTGTCGGTTATCGACCAGCTTCCGGCAGGTAGAAAGCCCATTCGGACCACCCATATGTATGATAGTGCCCGGCTCCGGATGCACGGAATTCTGCGTGAGGAGATTGCCCGCGGACATCAGGTCTATGTAGTATTCCCGCTGATTGAGGAGTCGGAAAAGATGGACTACAAAGATCTCTACCTGGGCTTTAACACACTGCTCGAGACCTTTCCTCCGCCCAAGTATAAAATGGGGGTGGTGCACGGCCGCCTGAAACCGGAAGAGAAGGCTTGGGAGATGCATCGGTTTACATCGCGCGAAACCCAGATTTTACTGGCCACCACCGTTATTGAGGTGGGGGTTGATGTACCGAATGCCACGGTGATGGTGATTGAAAATGCCGAACGTTTCGGGCTTTCGCAGCTACATCAATTGCGAGGTCGCGTTGGCCGCGGATCGGATCAGTCGTACTGCATCCTGATGACGCCTAACCAGCTTTCGTCCGATGCGCGTAAGCGAATCGAAACGATGGTTAACAGCAGCAACGGCTTCGAAATTGCAGAGGTCGATATGGCCTTGAGAGGCCCCGGCGATATTGAGGGAACCCGGCAGAGCGGGCTGGCTATGGCGCTGAATCTGGCCAATCTGGCCAAAGACCAATCCATTGTGCAATATGCCCGCCATATTGCGGAGGAGCTTCTGGCCGACGACCCCGGGTTGCGCAAACCGGAAAACAGTTGTCTGCTTACCCAACTGTTGCAAAACAAACAAACCTCTGTAAACTGGCGAATGATTGGGTAATTTGCATTTTATAACGCCAAAAGGGATGGGATTCCGAAAAAAAATGATTTTTTTGCACCGCAATCGAAGATTCACACAAACAGACCAGATAGATGCTTACAGTAGAGAAAATTGGCGGAACCTCCATGTCGCAGTTTCATGATGTTTTGCAAAACATCATTATCGGGAATCGTAAACCCGACGAGCTTTACAACCGAATTTTTGTGGTTTCGGCCTATAACAACGTGACCAATTGGCTGCTCGAACACAAAAAGAGTGGAGAACCGGGCATTTATGTACGGTTTCTGAATAACGAAGATTATAAGGTTGCCTTAAACGAACTGTGCGAAAAACTGTTGGCCATTAACCAAACTTTCGCATCGGCCGGACTCGACACAGTGGCTGCCGAGGCCTTTCTGCGTCAGCGAATTGAGCAGGCAAAGAACTACCTCGAGAGCATGTACAATGTGATTGCTTCGGGCTATGTGAGCAAAGCCGATATCTATCTGGCATCGCGCGAGATTCTGGCTTCGCTGGGAGAAGCACACTCTGCCTGGAACTCCGTGAATATTCTTACCAACAATGGCATTCATGCCACC
>JBFWIG010000243.1:0-4254 GCA_050256115.1 Bacteroidales bacterium
CTGGTTTCGGATGCATTCCTGTTTTCGGGAAAATTGCATCTTCCCATTCCGGCTATGATTCTTGCAGGTCCGTTGTATCGCTATGAACTCTCGTTTATGACGCTGCTTTTTCTCAGCACCGTAGTGCTGACGGGACCGGCCTGGTGCAGCCAGCTCTGTTATTTTGGGGCGATAGATCATTGGGCAGCCCGCTCTGCAACTTCCGGAAAACCCGTTCTTTATTCAGCTCCTTTGCGATTTACAACCCTTGCTGTTACCATTTCAGGTGCGCTGGTTATGCGTTGGTTGGGTGCCTCTATGTGGATTACCACCATTCTGGCACTCCTGTTTGGTAGTATCGGACTGGCGGTGATGCTCGTTTTCTCGCGCACCCGAAGAACCATGGTTCACTGTACGGCCTACTGTCCGATAGGCACACTTGTACATCTGCTAAAAAAAGTCAATCCATTTCGTCTTCGGATTTCACCCCAATGCACTCGCTGCATGCGCTGTCTTTCGCATTGCAGGTACGATGCCCTGCATCGTGAGGATATTCTGAAGGGTACACCCGGCGGTACCTGCACCCTGTGTGGTGATTGTCTGGCAGGTTGTCCGCACAATGCCATTGTGTATAAATTTTTTGGGCTTTCGGCCCGCAATGCCCGATTTCTCTGGCTGTTTCTTACCATCTCACTGCACGCGCTCTTTCTGGCTGTTGCCCGAATCTGAGAGGGTCAGATGTAGTTTGCGGCCAACATTTCGGCTGCCGAGGCATCTACCTGTTCCGTTTTCCGGATGCGGTCGAACAGTTCCAGCAGGTCGGCTGCCTTAAGCCGCTTTTTCTCATCGCCGCGAAAATCATGCACAATCCGTCCGTTATGTAACATCAGAATGCGGTTGCCCATATTTACCGCCTGCTGCATGGAGTGGGTTACCATCATGGTGGTGAGGCGGTCGCGTGCCACAATCTCCTCGGTAAGGCGAATCACTTTTGCGGCAGTTTTGGGGTCGAGCGCGGCAGTATGCTCGTCGAGCAACAGCAGATCGGGCTTTCGCCAAGAGGCCATCAGCAGGGTCAGGGCTTGTCGCTGTCCGCCCGATAGTTTGCCGATTGGGCTGTCGAGCCGATCTTCAAGCCCCATATTCAAGGGTTTGACCCGTTCGCGAAAATGGCTGTAAAGATGATTGGGCAGCGCATTGCCTAATCCTCTGAAGAGGCCTCTTTTGGCTGCCAGCGAAAGATTTTCGGCAATGCTCATGTCGGGGGCCGTTCCCGAAAAGGGGTTTTGAAAGACCCGCCCCAGAAAGGCTGCCCGTTTATGTTCCGGAAGTCGGGTGATGTTGTGTTTGTTCAGAATAATATTCCCGGAGTCGGGATAGAAGGCTCCGGCAATGGCATTGAGAATGGTCGATTTCCCCGATCCGTTGGTTCCTAAAAGGACAACAAAGCTCCCCTCTTCTATGGTGCAGGAGATATCCCGGAGGGCCTTTACCTCAATGATGGTTCCGGCATTAAATGTTTTGTTGACATGTTCCAGTACTAACATGATACCCCCTCCTTTTTGGTTTTGATTTTTTTCATTAGCCCCGGTAAGATGAGGGCAATAAATACAAAGAGTGCCGTGATAAGTTTCAGGTCGTTGGGGTTCATTCCCCAGCGGAGGGCCACAGCCACCAGCAGACGGAAGATCACAGACCCCATAACGGCTCCGGTAATCAGGAATCCGATAGACTTTTCGCCGATGATGGCCTCGCCGATAATTACGCTGGCCAGCCCCCACACCAACATACCGATGCCCATCTGTACATCGGCAAATCCCTGGAATTGAGCCAGAAGCGATCCTGAGAGGGCTATCAGGCCGTTCGAGAGTGCCAGACCTAAGATGATCATCAATCGGGTATCGGTACCCAGGGCGCGGATCATCTGCGGGTTGTTTCCGGTGGCCCGCATAGCGGTTCCCAAATGGGTCTTTAAAAAGAGAAACAGGAGCAGGCCCGAGAAGGCCACCAACAGCAACATAAAGAGCAGAATCTGCGCATCTTTCATGGCTACCTCCCATCCCAGCAGATTGAGGGTTTCGCTGCCCGAGGTGCCGAGTTGCTCAAACCGGCTGAATAGGGTCTTTTCGGAGATCATGGGCACATTGCTCTTACCCATGATGTGAAGATTTATGGAATAGAGCGATGTCATAACCAGAATTCCGGCCAACAATCCATTGATATTGAATCGGGTATGAATTACACCCGTAAGGGCGCCTGCCAAAAAGCCCCCTCCAAAGGCAACTCCGGTAGCGATTAGGGGAGGGGTGCCGGTTACAATCAACGCGGCCGACAACGATGCGCCCAGGGTGATGGAGCCTTCGGCGGTAATATCGGCAAAATTAAAAATTCTGAAACTGATAAAGATGCCCAGTGCCAAAAGGGCTAAGATGAGTCCGATGGTGATGGATCCTATAAGTAACGACATGCTTTATCCTCCTTTAATTAACGGTTTGTACCGATTCAATCTTACCTACCCAGCAGGTGCCATGATAGAATTCCGATTCGCCTGCTCCAACCGCATCTCGTTTGTCGGAAATCAGATGCAGAATGCTTTGGATTTTATCGTGCTCAAAGAAACCCGAAAGCGCTGTATAGAGGTCTATATCGGCTTTGCAAAGGGGGTGATAGGTGTAGATGGCCGTGTGGAAGTGTTGCCATACCCCTCCGGGCGATGTGGCTCGTGTAACCCGCTTTAAGTTTGGGTCGGGCTCGTACGATGCAACCCCGATGGTTACTGTCATGGTGTGGCTATATTCCGGCTCGGTGGTAAAATTGATATTCTCTCTTACAGCAGGAAAGGTAAAGAGCGAGCCGTTCGAAGGGCCGGAAAGGGGCGATACATTAAGCGAAGAGCCCACTATGCCCGCAGTTTCGGCCAGCATCACCATGGCAAATGAACGAAATCCGGTAATCTCGGCTACGGTATCTACCAGTTGGCTCATGCTAAGCGATACTTCACCCTCGATGGGCGAAAAGTGTATCAGGTGGCTGAATTCGCCTTGAAAAAGGATGCCGTAGAGTACATTGATTTCGGGAATCAGGTTGCCTTGTTGGATTACATAATCGGGTGTGAGTCGATGGCCGGGGGGTTGATATACAACGGCATTTCCCATTCCCATAAATTCTCCGAAACGATCGCGGCAATCGTCAAAATCTTTCCCGATAGCCCCCAATCCTACACCGTAAACACCGGTATGAAAAGATATCTTACTACAAGTGCTGTGCGATGCCGGCGTTTGGAAAACCGCTTCGGGATTGCCCGAAATGGAACATTCCAGGGGTGCGATAGCTTTCTCCTCTTTGATCTCGAAACGGACTTGCGCTTTCAATAGACTTTTCCATTCGGAATCTGCCTCACGCGCAGCCTCAGAGGGGAGGTTCAGAAGCGTAGACAACCCCACCATATCGAGCACCGTTTTTACCTCGGCCGAGCTTTTTAATAAGCCGAATCGGCCGTTTACCTCCTGAAACTGCTTGTTGAATTTAATGAGCAGTCGGATACCCATAGAACTGATATAATGAACCCCCTCCAGGTCGAGTCCGATCCGATAGTGTCCGGCGCGAAACGATTTTTCGAGCTGTTCTTCCAGATGTCCGGCCCAGTATCCGTCTATTCGACCCTCAATCTTGAGTCGTATTCCGTCGGGGGTGGTCTCTTCGGTGATTTGTAATGGGGTGTTCATGGTGCTGTGGCTTTTATGATGGCAATATTTTCTCTCTCCAGGAGGGATTTCGGAAGGGCAAGTCCGCAGTAGGCAGCCTCTTCGGGATTGATGATATAGTCGGTTTTGCTCACAAATTCGAAAGGAATCTGCGCGGGCGAAGCCCCCTTAAGTATCTTGATAGCCTGATGTACCGCATCTACCCCGGCCTGGTGGTAGTTTCTGGAAACAACCACCATTGCCCCTTTTTCGGCCTGGTCGCTCACAAAGCCGAAGAGAGGAATCTTTGCCGAACGGATAATTTTCCGGATCCCGGCAAAGGAGGAGGAGGTGAGATTGTCGACAATCTGGCAGACAATATCGGGTTTTTGCGATACCAGCGACAGGGCCGCGTCAGAGACCTCCGAAGCGGAGTTGATCGGAGCCGTGATGAGTCTGAGTCCGGCTGCCTCGGCGTACTGTTTTAATTCATTCATATTCTTTACCGAATTGGCTTCGCCCGGCGAATAGAGGGTGCCCAGAGTGCGGATGGGTGGTTGGAAGAGCTGCACCACATCGATCATCTCTTTAT
>JBFWIG010000244.1:0-4235 GCA_050256115.1 Bacteroidales bacterium
CGTTGCTTTCGCTCTTCTCTTTCTCGATGCTGGGGCTGGTGGTGGCCACCAATCTGTTTCAGATGTATATCTTCTGGGAGCTGGTGGGGGTCTCCTCCTTTTCGCTGATCGGTTTCTATTATACCAAACCCTCGGCAGTTGCCGCCTCAAAGAAGGCCTTTATTGTGACCCGGTTTGCCGATCTCGGTTTCCTGGCCGGTATTCTCATCCTCTCGTACTATTCGGGCAGTTTTCAATTCTCGGTACTCACCCATCCTGAGGGAGCGTGGCTATCGGAGGGAGCCGGCACCCTCTTTATGGGAGGCTCTGCCCTCTCCTGGGCTCTGGGACTTATATTTATTGGAGGCGCAGGAAAATCGGCCATGATGCCGTTACATATCTGGCTCCCCGATGCCATGGAGGGTCCTACCCCTGTTTCGGCATTGATCCACGCAGCCACCATGGTAGTTGCCGGGGTATTTCTGGTGGCCAGGCTCTTTCCCCTCTATATTTCAGCGGCTCCGGAGCTGTTAGATGCCATTGCCTGGGTGGGTGGCATCACGGCACTGGGCGCGGCATTGATAGCCTGCACCCAAACCGATATTAAGCGGGTACTGGCCTTCTCTACCATCTCGCAGATTGCCTATATGATGGCCGGTCTGGGGGTTTCGGGATTCGGAGGGCATGAGGGATTGGGCTATATGGCCTCTCTTTTTCACCTTTTTACCCACGCCTTCTTTAAGGCGCTCCTCTTTTTGGGTGCCGGCGCCGTAATTCATGCGGTGCATAGTAACGAAATGGATAAGATGGGGAATCTTAGAAAGTATATGCCCCTTACTCACATTACCTTTCTGATTGCCTGTTTGTCGATTGCCGGTATCCCCCCCTTCTCGGGTTTCTTTAGTAAAGATGAGATCATGGCCGCGGTGCTGATGGATAGCCCCGCGCTCTTTTCGGTGCTGCTGCTTACGGCCGGTCTCACTGCATTCTATATGTTCCGGCTCTATTTCAGGATTTTTCTCGGACCAAAGGTGCTGTATAGCCACACCCCTCATGAGGCACCGGCCGTGATGACAATCCCTTTGCTCATTCTGGCCCTCTTAACCGTTGTTACCGGATTTATCCCCTTTTCGCACTTTATCTCTGCCAACGGCATTCCCTTCGAAACCCATATTCATGCCGGAGCCGCTCTCCCCTCCATGGGGGTGGGTATAGTGGGAATTTTACTTGCCACATGGTTCTACGCAAAAGGGGGCCCTATTCCCGATCGGATTGCCACCTCACTGCGGAGGGTCTATACCCTACTGTGGAATAAGTTCTATTTCGACGAAATCTGGTTGTTTGTGGTACGCCGTTTCATTGTAGGGGCTATTGCCCTCCCAATTGCCTGGTTCGACCGCCACATTGTAGATGGATTTATGAACCTGCAGGCCACTGCCTCGAACGGGCTCTCGGAAGCCATCAAGAACCTGCAATCGGGCTATGTGCAGACCTATGCCTGGATTTTTGTTACTGCCGCACTGGCCATGGCCTTTCTGATGTTGTGTATCTAAAGCAAATTGTAGAACAATGAACAGCCTCTCTTTTTTTGTTTGCGTCCCGGTGTTAATGATGTTGGCCCTTTTGTTATGCAAGAGCCGGGCAGCCATTCGCACAGTGATGGTAACAGGCTCTATCCTGTTAACCCTGGGATCGGTGGTATTGCTCTTTGCCTATCTGCAGGAGAGGGCAACCAATCCCTCTCCTATGCTCTTCACGGCAAGCACTATCTGGTACCCATCGCTCCGGATTGGCTATTCGGTAGGGGTCGATGCCATTTCGGTGGTGATGATCCTGCTCTCGTCGGTGATTGTATTAACAGGGGTTTTTGTGTCGTGGAATATGGAGCCGCTCACCAAAGAGTACTTTATGTGGTATATGCTTCTGGCTACGGGGGTTTACGGCTTTTTTATCTCGCTCGATCTCTTTACCATGTTTCTCTTTTACGAACTGGCTTTGATCCCGATGTATCTGCTGATAGGGGTGTGGGGAAGCGGGCGCCGCGAATATTCGGCTATGAAACTCACCCTGATGCTGATGGCCGGATCGGCCTTTTTGCTGGTGGGTATTCTGGGCATCTATTTTTCGGCCCAACCCGTAGATGGGCAGTTCACCATGCACCTTACCGAAATTGCCAAACGAACCCTTCCTTTCGAGGCACAAAAAATCTTCTTTCCCCTCACCTTCTTGGGATTCGGCGTTTTAGGGGCACTCTTTCCCTTTCACACCTGGTCGCCCGACGGACACGCCTCGGCCCCCACTGCGGTATCGATGTTGCACGCGGGGGTACTGATGAAACTGGGAGGATACGGCTGTTTCAGGGTAGCTATGTTTCTAATGCCCCAAGGGGCAGCCTATTGGTCGGATCTCTTTATTGTGTTAACGGGTATCAGTGTGGTGTACGGGGCCTTTGGTGCGCTTGTGCAAAACGACCTGAAATATATTAATGCCTACTCTTCGGTGAGCCACTGCGGTTTGGTGCTTTTTGCCATTCTGATGTATAATCAGACGGCTATGACGGGCGCCGTGTTGCAAATGCTCTCGCACGGTTTGATGACGGCGCTCTTCTTTGCGCTGATTGGTATGATTTACGGCCGAACCCATACCCGCGATATTCGCGAATTGTCGGGATTGATGAAGGTGATGCCCTTTCTGGCGGTAGCCTGGCTGCTGGCGGGCCTTGCCTCACTCGGATTGCCCGGTTTTAGCGGTTTTGTGGCCGAAATGACCATCTTCTTTGGCGCCTTCTCTCACAATGATCTGTTCCACAGAATATTCACATTGATTGCCTGCACCTCTATTGTGATTACGGCAGTATACATTCTGCGCGTGGTAGGAAAGATTCTGTTCGGCCCCATCGATTCGGAGAGCGCGTTACACCTCTCCGACGCGCTATGGCACGAAAAACTGCCCGTTCTTATTTTGCTGGCCTCTATTATTGCCATCGGCGTTCTACCCCTGGCTCTCTCCGATATGATTCGCGAGAGTGTAATTCCCCTGCTCAGCTTTACTCATTCTCTTTAACCCCTGTAACTCCCTCTCATGACCTCTTATCTGGATAATCTCGTAATGATGAGTCACGAACTCTCGCTCACTGTGGTCATTGTACTGCTATTTCTGTTCGATCTATTTTCCTCTGAGAGAGCGCAGAAACACTACCACACGTGGGTCTGTTTCCTTTGGGGCATCTTCACTATCTCTGCCTTCTTTTTCGGAACCGAAGGATCGGCTTTTGGAGGGATGTATGGCTCGGACGGGATGAAACTCTTTGTAAAGAATATACTGAATATAGGGGTGCTCTTTATGTTTATGCAGGCCGGTAATTGGCTGAAGAGCCCCGAGACCGAGATAAGGAGGGGTGAGTTCTATCTCATTACGTTATTTACATTGCTGGGTATCTACCTTATGATCTCAGCACGCCATTTTATGCTCTTCTATATAGGGATCGAGCTGGCTTCAGTGCCGCTGGCCACGCTTATTGCCATTGAGAAAACGCGTAATGAGGCAGTAGAGGCCTCGGCAAAGTATATCTTATCGTCGGTTTTTGCCTCGGCAATCCTCCTTTTCGGGATCTCCTATCTCTACGGGGCGGGCGGTTCGCTCTACTATTCCGATATGGCAGCAGCCATAAGTGGCCAGGCACCTATATTGCTGGGAACAGCCTTTTTTATGGCAGGGCTCTTCTTTAAGATCTCTGTGGCTCCCTTCCACCTCTGGACGGCCGATGTCTATGAGGGGGCTCCGGTTTCGGTGCTGAGCTATCTGTCGGTGGTGTCGAAGGGGGCCGCAGCCTTTGTCTTGATGCTGGTGCTGGGCGAAATATTCCGTCCCCTGGCTGATGTGTGGCAGCAGCTGCTCTGGTGGCTCATACTGCTAACCATTACCCTGGGAAATCTCTTTGCTATCCGCCAGCAAAACCTGAAACGTCTCTTTGCCTTCTCCTCTATTTCGCAAGCCGGCTATCTGTTGCTGGGTGTATTGGTTAACAGCCCCGAAGGGATGGTAGCCACGGTTTACTATTTACTGGCCTATCTCTTCTCGAATTTTGCCGCCTTTGGGGTATTAACCGCCATCGAAAGCCGCACCGGAATGATTACCCTGCAGCAATACAACGGGCTCTATAAAACCAACCCCCGAGTGAGTCTGGTAATGATGATTGCCCTCTTCTCGCTGGCCGGAATCCCCCCTACGGCAGGCTTTTTCAGCAAGTTCTTCAC
>JBFWIG010000245.1:0-4231 GCA_050256115.1 Bacteroidales bacterium
CTCGTCGGCAATCACAGAGGCCAGATGGTCGAGATTCTTGTTGGCCATCGGAATCTCTTTGTCGCTTAACATCTGCGATGCGAGTGATATGGTCGATATGGGCGTCTTCAGTTCGTGGGTCATGTTGTTCACGAAATCGTTTCGGATTTCGCTCATCTTCTTTTGACGGAGAATGATGTAAACCGTAAGCCAGAAGGTACAGATAATAATCAGGGTGAGAATGGTAGAGGAAACTGCCATAAAGCCTATTGATTCAAAAAGATAGCGCCGTTCGGAAGGGAAATAGAGACTCAGGTAGTAGGCTTTGTGGGGAGAGAGATCGTGCGGAAAGAGTTTCCGGAAGAACATCTTCTGACGGGTATCCTTTTCGAAGCCGGGCGATTTGTAGACAGCGCTTCTGTCTTCGGCTACTACTGCATATTGAAACGGCAGGTTAATGCCCGATTCCAGGAAGACCCTTGCGATGGTTCGCTCCAGCGAGTCGCGGTTTAGCCGATCTTCAATACGGTTAGATCGGTATTGGTCTATCTGTTCTATACGGGCTATCAGCCGTAAAAGGGCCCAGTCTCTTTTGGGAGAGGGCATTACACTCAACTGTAAGTTGGCATCGCTCTCCAGCTCTCTCTCCAGTTGAAACAGTCCGGCAGCTTCGGAGCGGGAAAGTCCGGAAGCAATATTTTGCCAAAAGGCCGTTTTGGGCACATTTCCTGAAAGCGAAGCATTCAATTGGCGTATGGTAGCCTGGATTTTTATGCTGTCTTCGCGCAAGCGGCTCCGAACGGAAATCGGAAAATTTTCAAAATCAGGGTTCTCGTCGATGATAGCGAGCACTCTGTCGAAGAATTCGTCCTCCTGGATTTTATCGACCACTGTAGAGATAGCCACATCAGCAAGATGTTCAAATTGCTGCTCCTTAATAATATAAGCATTCCCAATCCAGTAGCTCTGCACCAGAATCAGTCCGGTAAGGGCAAAGGAGATGATGATGATAAGCAGGGTGATGAGCTGGCGTTTCATGCGCAGGAATCGGACTTTTAATCGGTTACAAAAGTACGATTCAGCCACATTATAATTGGCTCTTTAACAATCTTTAACTTTGAATCTTGTCGTTTTTAGGTTGAATGGTCTATTTTTGTTTTCAGAAAAGCCATGCATTTTTGTTCTCAGAAACGACAGATGCATATCAGGTTAGTTTCAGGTTTTCAATTGCAGTAAAGAAAGATGTTACAACAAGGGGGTTGCAGTGATGCATCCCCCTTTGCATATATGCGATTTCCTATCTTTGCCTATGCTTTTACCACAAACCCATTGTACCCTTTGTCCCCGTTGTTGCGGTGCCGACCATTCGACGCCGGGCAACGGTTTTTGCGCCCCCTCCGATCCGCTTTCGGTGGCTGCCGTAGTTATTCATAAGGGCGAAGAACCGCTTTTAGGGGGAGATACCGGAGTGTGTAATCTCTTTTTCTCCCATTGTAATTTGCAGTGTCTGTTTTGTCAGAACCGGGCCATCAGTGATAATCAGTCGCGATTTCTCTCGCCGTTTAAGGATCTGGATGCCGTGGTAGCAAGGATTAAAACGTTACTGCCTATGGCCCGAAACCGTCTGGGATTTGTCTCCCCGTCGCACTGTGTGGCACAGGTTATCGCCATTGTTTCGCGCCTTCGCGAAGAGGGAATCCGGCCGATTACGCTTTACAACAGCAATGGGTACGATTCGGTCTCCTCACTGCAGTTGCTGGCTCCCTATATCGATATCTATCTGCCCGATTTCAAGTATAGCGACCCGGAACTGGCTCGGGTCTGTTCGGGCAGAGCCGATTATCCTGCTGTTGCGCTCAACGCGATTCGTGAAATGTACCGTCAGAAGGGCTCTTCATTGCTACTCGATGAGGAGGAGAGGGCCTTCTCGGGTATTTTGGTTCGCCACCTGGTTTTGCCGGGTTTTCCGGAGAATACCAAAGGGGTATTGCAGACATTGGCGCAGGAGATCAGCACCGGGATATCACTCTCGCTTATGGCGCAGTATCATCCGCCCGGCGGCCCGATGCCCTACCCTTCGCTGATGAGAACGCTTACCACCGCTGAGTATGAGGCAGCCAGGGAGATCTTTTTTGCCGAGGGTTTTTATAAGGGATTTTTTCAGGATATCTCCAGTCATCAAACCTATCTGCCATCGTTTGGTGAGGAGGAGCCTTTTGCATAGCAGTTACACTCCGGGCGCGCTGCGCCTGCTCTGTTAGTCGTTGTTTTTAGTTACCTTGCGCTGTTTTATTTTACTATTGCTTATGGAAACACTTATCAGGCTGGAAAATCTGGTTAAAAATTACCGGGTGGGAACCATTGATGTATTGGCTTTACAGTCGGTAAACCTGGAGATCCGAAAAAACGAATATGTGGCCATTATGGGGCCATCCGGTTCCGGTAAGTCTACGCTGATGAATATTATCGGTTGTCTGGATACCCCTACATCCGGAAGTTATGTGTTGAATGGTCACGATGTAAGTACCATGGACGACGACAATCTGGCCGGGATTCGCAATAAGGAGATTGGTTTTGTGTTCCAAACATTCAATCTCCTTCCTCGCTATTCGGCACTTGATAATGTTACTTTGCCCTTGATTTATGCCGGGATTTCGAAGACCGAACGGGTGGAGAGGGCCGAGCGTGCTCTTGCTCATGTGGGGCTTACAGACCGCTCCCATCATAAACCCAATGAGTTGTCGGGAGGGCAGCGGCAACGTGTGGCAGTGGCACGTGCACTTGTGGGCAATCCCTCTCTCATTCTGGCCGACGAGCCTACCGGTAATCTCGACTCTAAAACCTCGATCGAGGTGATGGCCTTGTTTCGTGAGATTCACAGTAAAGGGAATACCATTATACTGGTTACCCATGAAGAGGATATCGCGCACTATGCGCATCGCATTGTAAGGCTCCGCGACGGTAAAATCGAGTCGGATACGATCAATACCTCGGTCCGAACCGATTTTTAATTCGCAGTTATTCGTTACATTATTAATTGATAACGCTATGAAGGTCTATACTAAAGGAGGAGACAAAGGATCCACTTCATTGGTGGGTGGAGCCCGTGTAGAAAAATCACATCCCCGTCTGGAGGCTTACGGGAATGTTGATGAGTTGACGGCGGTTACAGGTGCGCTGTACGATATTCTTCCCGACCAGGGGATTAAGCACGATTTGTGCAGGATCATGGAGCGTCTGATGGTTTGTGCTGCTTTGCTGGCATCGGAAGAGGGCACCTACAAGAAGTTGCCCAAGATTACTGAGGCGGATATTCTGTTCCTGGAGGCACAGATAGATCTGATGGATGCCGAATTGCCTCCGTTGAAAAATTTTGTTTTTCCCTGCGGGCATCCTGTTGTGTCGGGCTGCCATGTAGCCCGTACAGTCTGTCGGAGAGCCGAGCGATCGGTTGTTCGGCTTATGGAAGGCTATCAGGCCGATCCTCTGGTTTTGACCTTTCTAAACAGGCTGTCGGACTATTTCTTTATGCTTTCCCGAAAATCAGCCCGGCTGTTAGAGGTAGAAGAAATTCGTTGGATTCCTAAGTTATAGTATGTAACTTTTTTCTATCTTCGTGCTAATTATTTCGAAAGCTAATAACCTTCTCATTATTTTTAGATTATGTATTGGACACTTGAACTGGCTTCAAAACTGGAAGATGCCCCCTGGCCCGCGACGAAAGAGGAGCTCATAGATTTTGCTATCCGTTCGGGCGCACCTCTGGAGGCCATCGAGAATCTTCAGGAGATTGAAGATGAAGGTGAAGTCTATGAAAGTATCGAGGACATTTGGCCCGATTACCCCAGTAAAGACGACTTCTTTTTCAATGAAGAGGAGTATTGAGGTAGATTGATTCTACACAAAAAAGCTGCCCCGCCTTCGCGGATGTGCAGCTTTTTTTTGTTTCGTGACTACTCTTCGAACCATTCAAACACCTCTTCGGGCTTACGGGGCCGTTGCATGAAGAACCATTTGAAGCCCTCCAGTTGCGTGTTAGATGGGGAGAACTGTTGAATGGGCAGCAAGGTGCCTTCGTTTCCGGGGAGAAAACGGATCACCTCGGCTTTTTGCGCCTTCAGGTAGATGATAATGGTATCGGAGCCCACACGGTTGCCCCCGATTAAAACGTTGTTGTCTTTGGGAAAGTAGATGGAGGATGCGTTTTGGGTTACTACCATCCGGGTTAGCTGTGTGCTGTCGTCGAAAAAAC
>JBFWIG010000246.1:0-4225 GCA_050256115.1 Bacteroidales bacterium
AGTCAATATCCATCTCATTGGCCCTCAAAGCATCGCCGAGCGACTCTATGGAGAGGCCAATCCATTTATCCGGTCCCAGCATCCTTCGGGCATCTTGCCAGGGCATATCCGATTGGCCCAAGTGAACGCCATCGGCATCGATAGCCATAGCGATATCAAGCCTGTCGTTGATTACTAACGGAATACCTAAAGGTCGCAGCATCGATTTCAACAACAGGGCCTGTTGAAGAAAGTCGTGGGTAGAGGCCTCTTTTTCGCGAAGTTGTACAAAACTTACTCCTCCTTTGATTGCCTCCGAAACTACCCATTCGAGCGATCGGCCCAGGGTTAAGGCCCTGTCGGTAACCAGATAGAGGCGCAAATCGGGAGTGATGCTAGTATGCTTCATAGTTAGATACTTTGAGATGCGAAGCCACCGTTTCGGCATCCATTTGGAAGAGCGTGTCTAAAAATTCTACTTGTAGAGAACCCGGACCATTGGCCCGACTGGCAGCCACCTCTCCGGCAATACCCATGGTGAGCATGGCGTGTATGGCCGCAGCAAAAGGATCGGGCTGTACGGCAGCGAAGGCGCCCGTAAGGGCCGAAGCGGTACAACCCAGACCGGTAACTTTTGCCATTAAAGGATGGCCGTTCTTTACCTCAATTACCTGTTTGCCGTTGGTGATAAAGTCCGAAGGACCACTGACAGAAACAATGGTGCCGTATTCGCAAGCCAGCGAGCGCGCCGCATCGATAGCCGAGAGCGAAGAAATGGTGCTGTCTACCCCCTTGGTACCGGGAGAGGCATTCAGAAGGGCTGCAATCTCCGATCCGTTTCCACGGACAATGGCCGGTTTTACCTCTTTTAGCAAAGAGAGTGCAACCGCAGTGCGGTAGGTGGTTGCGCCGGCCCCCACCGGATCGAGAATGATGGGGATTCCACGCCGCGAAGCCACTTTGCCTGCAACAACCATGGCCTCCACCCATGAGGTACTGAGGGTGCCGATATTGAGTACCAACGCGGATGCAATAGCGGTCATCTCTTCCATCTCCTGCAGGGCGTGAGCCATAACAGGCGATGCACCAATTGCCAGCAGGGCATTGGCGGTATTGTTCATCACTACAAAGTTGGTGATATTGTGTACTAAGGGGGCTTTTCCCCTGATGTTCTGAAGATCGCTCCAGAGTGATTGTGCCGTGTAATTCATTTGTATCTATTTAATTGATAAGGTGATAAAAACATAAAGACCGTTCAGCATGTGCGGAACGGTCCGGTCTGTTCATCGACCTGTGTCAATGGATACCAGGCACCGTTTCCCTCCGCTGTTATTATACATCTCAGGTTCCGGGGTATGTTCTCAGCCTGCATTGCAGGCACCCCCAACAGTTTTGCCGAGCAAAGATAGTGCTTCTTTTGTATTTTCTTAATACATTTGCATCGCAATACACCTACCGGGGATGTTTGGTTTTGACAGCAAGGTAAATGGGTGTGTAAGCATGCCGAGCCAGGTGACATGTCTCGTTAATCCGGGTTACAAAACAACAAAAGGCGAAGAAAACTACGCTCTTGCTGCTTAATCGAAGTTTAGTAGATTAGCTTTATCCCTTCACCAGGTGTTGGGACAAGACGTCTCTCAGAAACTCCTCCCGGCAGTTTTCGATTCAGAGGCGCTCGTGAGTTCGGGATGGTTACCATGGTGTTCCGGAGTGGTAACAAGACTTAAGGAACTAAGGTAAAGATGGGGTGCCGGCCTCCGGTCTTTATTCGAAAATCAATGACCGAATAAGCATGTAGAAAGCAGATTTGTTTCTTGTTTGGACACGGGTTCGACTCCCGTCATCTCCACGAAAAAATGCAATTACCTCTGGTAGTTGCATTTTTTTTACGTTATGCCCGCCTCAGGGCGTTCAATATCCGTTTTACAAATGTGGGTCCCTCATAGATAAAACCGGTATAGATCTGAATAAGCCAGGCACCTGCTTTTATCCGCTCTACGGCATCTTCGGGGGTCATAATCCCCCCAACGGATATAATCGGGAGCTTCCCCTCTGTTTGAAGCGCAATGTGTTTTACCATGGCCAGTGCTCTTTCGGTAAGGGGTTTCCCGCTTAATCCACCGTTTCCAATCTGCGTAATCTTTTCCGATGGCGTAGAAAGCCCCTCTCTGGAGGTGGTTGTATTTACCGCCACAATACCATCGATGCCCTTTTGCCGGATCACTTCGAGCGCTGCGTCAACCTGCGCGTAGGAGTTGTCGGGCGAAATCTTCAAAAAGACAGGTCGATACACCTCTCTTTCGGCTCGCTCCTTACAAAGCACATCCAGAATCGCCGAGAGGCTCTCTTCGGTTTGCAGTTGGCAGAGATTTCCCACATTAGGGCAACTTACATTGATGGTAAAGTAGTCTACCACATTGTAGAGAGCACGGAAGCAGTAAAGATAGTCGGCAGGTGCTTCGGCATTGGGGGTAGCACTGTTTTTTCCGATGTTCCCTCCAATGATAAGCTCACTTTTGGGTCGGCGTGCCAGACGGGCAGCTGCAGCATCGGCTCCCAGATTATTGAAACCCATTCGGTTAATCAAGGCACGATCGGCCGGAAGCCGAAAACTGCGCGGTTTGGGATTGCCCGGTTGGGGTTTAGGCGTAACGGTTCCGATTTCGATAAACGAGAAACCCAGGTTGGAAAATTCCGTAAAGAAAGTGGCATTTTTGTCGAAGCCGGCTGCCAAACCCACAGGGTGAGGGAATTTCAAACCGCAGATTTCTCGCGCTAAGCCCCCTTTTCTATCGGAGAAAAGGGCACGAAACAGCCACGGGAAACCGGGAATTCGGCAAAAGAATCTGATTTTGGCCACAATCAGGTGATGAATCCACTCGGGCGAAAACAAAAACATTACAGGCCTGATAATTTGCTTATACATAGCATTTTTCATTGGGGCGAAATCTCGCCCGGTTCACTTGCAAAAGTAGGCTGTTTTCTACGGTTTGCAAGGGGCCATAAGGCTAGTGAGGACGATACTCAGAAAAAGTGTTGTCGGAATAGAAAAGCAACACCCTTTCGATTCTCTTTCCACCCATACTTTCCGTGAGTTTTGGAGGGGCGGGCTGTTCATGACTTTCAATTTCGGCCGGAATTGTAAGCTGCTTAGGCTCTTGTGCAGAGGGGTTCTCTTCTCCGAATAGCAATTCGGATGGATGGGCAGAGTCGAAACCCCTTTTTGCTTTTCGGAACTCACCCCGGCCTGCAAGAAGCCATTCGGCACTGATTCCTTCAAAATGTTGCATAATCTTTTGAAGAAAGTCGATGCTGGGATTATTTCTTCCGGATAATACATGCGAAACGCTCGATCGCTGTACGCCAATCTTGTCGGCAAATTGGGCAGCAGTAAGCTGCTCCCTGCGCAAAATCTCCTGAATACGCTCTTTCATACCCAAACTTTGAATACACAAATGTAACCAATTGATTCTACAAAAGCAGCAGCCATATGATTAACATAAGTAAATCATTCGAATCACAAATAGCAATTAGTACAAACTACCTAAGAAATGCCATTTTGTACCGCAATCATTCAATTACAGGAGATAAAAACGACTCTGAGTTTATAAAGCTTTTTTGTATGTGGTAGAATGTATATATCTGGTCATTAGGATTATATAGTCTTAATTTCATGATATTCTTAGTAGTTACATCTATTAGGATACATATGTGAATCTATATTTCAATTATTTTTGATATAAAGCCTGTAAATAGTTGGTTATATGCTTTTTATAGTGCAACACAATAGGTCAGAAATGGGCTAGAAAAATGGCCCTGCATCAGCCTGAAAGTATTGTGATATGTAATCTATATTTGCCACGCCGGCCACAAAAAAAACTCGGCAGAGGAGGATTTTGCCCCTCCCCTGCCGAGTCTGATTAACAAATGTGATATAGGCTATCTTCCGCTTTTGGCTTTCTTACCCTTTTTCTTGCCTCCGAACGAAAAGGCCATTGCCTCCTCTCCCTCTGCCTTTGGGCTGGCAACATCTACCACAACCCGGCGGTTATGGTAGGTGCAATTCTTTAACGCATTGATCACCGCCTTTTGGTCGCCCTTCTCCACTTCGAAAAAGGAGAAGGTCTTCATCAAGGCAATTTTTCCCAGGCGAATTCTTCTGCCCGGAATAAAATCGTTTAGCAATCCAATCAGGTGGTTGGGATAGAGGCCGTCCTCTTTTCCGATATTGATGAATAACCGCTCA
>JBFWIG010000247.1:0-4203 GCA_050256115.1 Bacteroidales bacterium
GGCCGATTATATTGCTTCGCGCCTCACAAACATCCCTAAAACCGCCATTGTACTGGGTACCGGACTGAGCCGGATAGCCCGAAAACTGGAAGACGCCGTAATCCTGCCCTACAGCACCCTTCCCCACTTTGCCCCCTCTACCTCCGATGGCCATCCCGGAAATCTGGTTTGTGGAATCATGGGAGGTGTTCCGGTGCTGCTCCTGCAGGGACGGGTTCATCTGTATGAAGGCTACCCGATGGAACAGGTGATTCTGCCTGTGAGAGTTATGCATTTTCTGGGTGTTAAGAATCTGATGGTAACCAATGCCGCCGGCAGCCTCCGTCCGCTGTTCCGTGCAGGAAATCTGATGATGATCAGAGACCATATCAATTTTATGCCCAATCCATTGCGGGGCGTTAACGACGATACACTGGGCCCCAGGTTTCCCGATATGTCGGAGGCCTACAGCCTCGAGTTACGTGATCTGGCCTTCAGAGAGGCGCAAAAACTGGGTCTGGAGTTGCAGGAGGGAGTCTATGCCGGAGTTCCGGGCCCCAGCTTCGAAACGCCTGCCGAATGCATGCTCTTGCAACGGGTAGGTGCCGATGCGGTAGGTATGTCGACCACGCCCGAAGTGATTGCTGCACGCCATTGCGGGATGCGGGTATTCGGCCTATCGGTAATTTCTAATGCGGCCGGAACCCCGGAAAAAGAGGATAACGCAACTGCCTGTATTAACCGGGTTCAACAGACCGCAGGAGAGGTGCAGCTGCTGCTTTCGGCCATGCTCCCCCACCTCTAGCCAACCCTCTTCTTAACGATCCGCCCCTATCCGAGCCGCTATCCGGCCCTATCCGAGTCGCTATCCGGCCCTATCCAGCTCGCTATCCGCCCCTCCGGACGGTTACATCCTCCTATCCAGCCGTTATATGGAAGCCCAAATGTTGCAGAATCGGTTACCCAAAACCCTCTTTTTCGATGAGGAGGCGGGTGCACTGATCATTCTTGACCAGACGCTCTTGCCCGTGAAGGAGGAGTATGTATCGCTCTATTCGGTAAGAGAGGTGTGCGAAGCCATAGTACGATTAATGGTCAGAGGCGCTCCGGCTATCGGGCTTGCCGCTGCCTACGGGCTGGTTTTGGCTATCAGGAACCGGCCCTTTCCCAACGCCTCAGCACTTACCGACGAGTTCATGAAGGCCTCGCGCAGGCTGGCGCAAACACGTCCAACCGCAGTGAACCTCTTTTGGGCCCTCAACCGAATGGAAAAGGCTTTAAACCGCCTTCAAAACCTGCCTGTTGAGGAGATTACGGCACAACTCTTGCGCGAGGCCGCCGATATGCAGCGCGAGGATACCGAAACCTGCAAGAAAATTGGCGAAGAGGGGCTTAAATTTCTGCGCCCCGATATGGGAATTCTTACCATTTGCAATGCCGGATCGCTGGCCGCCTCGGCCTATGGAACAGCGCTGGCTCCCATCTATCTCGGCCACGAACAGCACTATAACTTCCGGATGTATGCCTGCGAAACCCGTCCGTTGCTCCAGGGGGCGCGATTAACGGCCTGGGAGCTGCAGCGTGCCGGTATAGACGTTACCCTTCTGTGCGACAATATGGCCTCCTATTTGATGCAACAACAGAAGATCGATGCGGTTGTTGCGGGTGCCGACCGGATTGCTGCCAATGGCGATACGGCCAATAAAATAGGCACTTCGGGGCTTGCCGTCCTGGCAAAGCACTACGGTATCCCCTTTTATATCCTGGCCCCCTCTACCACCCTCGACCCTGCCTGCCCCACCGGATCTTCGATTGTGATTGAAGAGCGCGATGCCACAGAGATTACCCAAAAGTGGTATGCCCGCCCCATGGCACCTGCCGGAATAAAAACAATAAACCCGGCGTTCGATGTGACGCCGGGTTCATTGATTACCCAAATCATTACCGAGAAGGGGCCATTTATCGCGAACACTTGAGGCTGATATCGCGTAAGCTGAGACTATATCGCGTTAGCGAGGTAATCTCGCGTAAGCTGAGGCTCCCTGCCCTATCGGCTTATAGCAGACCGCGACCCTCCAGAAGCGGTTCGATCTTCGGTTCGGCGCCTTTAAAGCGTGTGTACATCACCATCGGCTCTTCGGTACCGCCTCTCTCCAGAATGTTTTTCCGGAAGGCAGTGGCCGTTTCACGGTCGAAGACCCCCTTTTCGCGGAACGACTCAAACGCATCGGCATCGAGCACCTCCGACCACAAATAACTGTAGTAACCGGCGGTGTAGCCTCCTGCAAAAATGTGCGCAAAATAGCTGCTTCTGTAACGAGGCACAATTTGAGGAATCAAACCAATCTCATTGATGGCCTGCTCCTCAAAAGCATTTACATCGGCAATCAGGGTGGTATCGGTACGCTGATGATACTTCATATCGAGCATAGCGGCTACAACCAGCTCGGTTGTTGTAAAGCCCTGGTTAAACTTAGCACTCTCAACAATCTTATTGATAAGATCTTGAGGCATCGGTTCGCCACTCTTATAATGCTTGGCATAGAGGGGCAGTACTTCAGGATGAAAGGCCCAATGCTCCATAATCTGCGACGGTAACTCCACAAAATCGGTGGGAACGGAGGTACCGGCCTGGCCCCGATAGGTCACATCCGAAAGGAGGCCGTGCAACCCGTGGCCAAACTCATGGAAAAGGGTCTCCACCTCATCCATGGTAAGAAGAGCCGGTGTTTCGCCCGAAGGACGGGTAAAGTTGCATACAATAGATACAATGGGTTGAATGCGGTTCCCCTCACCATCACGCTGCTGGTCGCGGAAACTGGTCATCCAGGCACCCTGGCTCTTAGTGGCACGGGGAAAGAAGTCGAAGTAGAGAATTCCTACCTCCTTTCCATCCTCTTCGGTTACCTGGAAGGTTACAGCCTCGGGATGATAAAGGGGCAAAGTAGCCAACGGGCTGAAGTGTAATCCGTACAATTTTCCACATACATCGAAGATGCCCTGCAGTACATTTTCCAGCTTGAAATAGGGCTGAATCATGGCCTCATCCAGATTGTATCGCTCGCGGCGTACCTTTTCTGCGTAGTAGGCATAATCCCATGCGGCAAGGGTAAAGGTATCGCCCTCGGCACGGACAATACGCGTCATATCCTCCACCTCCTTTTTGGCAGCTTCCAGGGCCGGATCGTGAATCTGTTGCATCAATGCATTAACCGCCTCGGGGGTTTTGGCCATTTTGTTGTCGAGCACAAAAGCGGCATAACTGGCGAAACCGAGTAAATTTGCCTTCTCGGTGTGCAATTTCACCTGTTCGGCCAGATTGGCTTTATTATCATTCTCATTATTCTGATTGCCCCGTATAGTATAGGCTTTAAAGACCTTTTCGCGTAACTCCCTCCGGCTCGACGACTGCAGGAAAGGCATGCAGCTGGAACGTTGAAGGGTAATTACCCATTTTCCCTCCTTACCCGCTTTCTTTGCATCGTCGGCTGCCATGGCTATAAACGATTCGGGCAATCCGGACAGATCCTCCTTGTTCTCAATCACCAACTCAAAAGCGTTGGTCTCTGCCCGCAAATGGTTGTCGAATTCGAGCTGGAGTGTAGAAAGCCGCTCATTAATCTGACGCAACCGCTCTTTTTGCGCACCCTCCAAAGCGGCACCTCCCCGCACAAAACCTTTATAGGTATCTTCGAGCAGCATAGTCTGTTCGCGGTTTAAACCCAATGTAGTACGAGTCTCGTATACCGCGCGAATCCTGCCAAAGAGCGCCTCATTCATGGAGATATTGTCGCTGTGCCGCGTGGTGAGCGGATAGATAATGGCCGCCAGCGAGTCCATCTCGGGAGTGGCGTCGGCCTCTTTTAGGTTAAAGAAGACAGCGGCGGTTTTTTGCAGTAAAGAACCGCTGTTGTCGAGTGCCTCGATGGTATTGGCAAAGGAGGGGGCCTCCTTGTTAGCCACAATCGCAGCAATCTCTTTTTCGTGATCGGAAATGCCCTTTTCGAAGGCGGGAAGATAATGTTCAATACGGATTTGGTCGAAAGGGGGCACCCCAAACGGCGTACTCCAGGTTTCGAAGAAGGGATTTCGGGGTTCAGGAGCACAGGCTCCTATAAGAAGCAGTACCGCAAGACCCGATAATTTAGCATTCATAGATATATGATTTAGTTAACATTAACATGTAGAAACAGGGGTTCATTCAGCGCAGCAAAAATACAAAAT
>JBFWIG010000248.1:0-4172 GCA_050256115.1 Bacteroidales bacterium
CATCATTGCCCATTCATCAAGTGAGTTTGTGTTCGATTTTGCCAAGATTTTGCCCGGTGTTGAACAACCTGAAGTGACTTCACGGTTGATTATGGCACCTGAACATGCCAAAAGGTTGTTGTTGGCGTTGCGCGACAACATTGAGAAATATGAGGCGCAGTTTGGGAAGATCCGGTTAATGGCCGGAGGCGAAGGTCTGCCTCCCACTATGACTCCGGGAATGCCACCGGCACAGGCTTAAGATAAGTGTTTGGTTGTTGTTTTTGTTTGTTTTCATGGTTTTGTTAAAAGAGAGGCTTCCGATTATGGGAGCCTCTCTTTTTTGATGTGTCAACTCCAAAATGATTGCTAATTTAGGGCATTCGATCGTGTAGCCGTATGGATTTACAGAAACTGAATTTTCCCGCGTATAACTTCCCCATTCGGTTGCGGGAAGGGAAATCCTATATTTTTGATCGGATTCGCAGAAAATATGTGCGCTTAACGCCCGAAGAGTGGGTGCGACAGCATGTTGTCAGCTACCTGATTGAGGCGTGTCATTTTCCTGTGGGGCTGATTGCCGTGGAGAGGGGAGTGGCGCTGCTCGGAAAGCAATTTCGGTATGATGCTATGGTATGTAACCGCGCAATGCAGCCGGTGTTACTTGTGGAGTGTAAAGCTCCTGATGTTTCATTAAGCCAGGATGTTATGAACCAGGTGGCTCGTTATAACCTGATGCATCATGTACGGTTTCTATTTATCTCGAACGGGTTAGCGCATTACTGTTGCGAGATGGATTTTGCGACGGGAACCTGGTGTTTTTTGCCGCAAATTCCCCGGTTCGACGAATTGACAGCTCCCTCTATGTGAGGCTGCAACTAACCCGTTATTCGCCAAGGATTGCCGAGAAGGGAGAGTCGAGAAAATATTGGAGGAAAACCTCATCTTGCCATCCTTCGGGGGAGAGAATCCATTTTCGGCGAAGACCGGTTTGAAGAAATCCGGCATTGAAAAAGAGGTTGAGGCTTCTTCTGTTATCAGCGCGCACGGTGCACCACACCTGATGCATCAGAAGTACCCTCTCGCAGTATCCTAAAAGGAGCTGAAGTGCCTCCCGGGCATATCCCCGTCCCCTCTCTTCCGGTTCGGCTATCATGATACCGATGCCGGCCCTGCCAAAAATGGGTTCATAATCAAAGAGATCGATGGTTCCGATTGTTTTGTTCTTTTTTTGAGTGGTAATCATAAAGCGAACCTGACGGGTCTGAAAGATATCGGCTTTAGCATTTCGGATGTATTGGCGAAGCGAATTTTTAGAGAAGGGAACCAGCGTTTGTCCTGCCTGCCAGATGCCGGGATCATTTTCCCACCGATAGAGCCATTTTGTATCGGCCGGTTCGGGCGAACGAAGCAAAATATTTTCTCCTCTGAGAATGTTGTCCATGAGCGGTTTTTTGCAAACCTACATTTTTTTTCAGGAATACGAAACTGGTGGTGTGGCGCCTGAGTGGGCCTTGTTCAATTGGTTTTCTTTTGTATTTTTGCGTTTCGCGAGTTTTATCTGCGCTTATGCTTAAACTACAGATTGCAAACTAATGGGATTAAAAATTATTGTACTTGCCAAACAGGTTCCTGATACCCGTAATGTTGGAAAGGATGCCATGAAGGAAGACGGTACGGTGAACCGTGCCGCATTGCCAGCCATTTTCAATCCGGAAGACCTGAACGCCCTGGAACAGGCGCTCCGCTTAAAAGAGGCGCTTCCCGGTACTGAAGTAACGCTCCTCACCATGGGGCCTACCCGTGCTGCAGATATTATTCGTGAGGGACTCTTCCGGGGCGCAGATGGGGGATATCTCTTAACCGACAGGGCATTTGCCGGTTCGGACACCTTGGCCACTTCGTATGCTATTTCATGTGCTATCCGCAAAATCGGACTTCCTGACATGATTATCTGCGGCCGGCAGGCTATCGACGGCGATACGGCGCAGGTAGGTCCACAGGTGGCCGAGAAGCTGGGCTATATTCAGGTAACCTACGCTGAAGAGATTAAACCGGTAGAAGGGGGTAAAGTACAGATTAAACGACGTATCGGCGGAGGCGTAGAGTGGGTGGAGAGCCCGCTGCCTGTTGTGGTTACGGTAAACGGAAGTGCACCTGACTGTCGGCCCCGAAATGCCCGTTTGGTGATGAAGTACAAAAAGGCCGGCTCCACCACCGAGCGTCAGTCGGCGAATGAAGATTATCTCTCGTTTTGCTGTCAGCATCCCTATCTGCACATTGAGGAGATCGGGTTTAAGGATATCGATGCCAAGATTGAAGAGTGCGGCCTTTCCGGTTCGCCAACGAAGGTGAAGAAGATTGAGAATGTGGTTTTCCAGGCTAAAGAGTCGATGGTGCTTACCGCTTCGGATAACGATATCGACAAACTGATGAGAGAACTCATCTCGAGCCATACCCTGGGTTAACCCCGGCCAGTAAACCTATTATCAACCATACCGAACCGGAAAATTTGTAAAATATGAACAATATATTTGTCTATTGTGAAGTAGAAAACGGGGTGATTTCCGAAGTGAGCCTTGAGCTTTGCACCAAGGGCCGAAAATTGGCAAATCAACTCAATTGTAAATTGGAGGCTGTAGTGATTGGAAACGGACTTTCGGAAGTCCCTGCCCAACTTTTCCCTTATGGGGTAGATGTGCTCCATCTTGCCGACGACACTCGTCTGGAGCCTTATACTACACAACCGCATACCTCGTTGGTGGTAAAACTGTTTGAAGAAGAGAAGCCGCAGATTGCGCTGATGGGAGCCACTCCCGTAGGGCGTGATTTGGGTCCGCGTATCTCCAGTGCTTTGCATAGTGGTCTGACGGCCGACTGTACCTCACTTGAGATTGGCGAACACGAAGATAAGAAGCAGAATAAGGTATACACCGATCTGCTCTATCAGATCAGGCCTGCTTTTGGAGGCAACATTATTGCTACCATTATTAACCCCGATTGCCGGCCTCAGATGGCTACCGTTCGAGAGGGGGTGATGAAGAAGGAGGTCTACAACTTACGCCATAGCGGCGAAGTTCGCCACCTGGATGTAAACAACTATGTCTCTGCCGAAGACTTTCTCGTATCTGTACTCGAACGCCATATCGAGAAGTCTAAGGTGAATATTAAGGGTTCGCCTATTGTCATTGCAGGCGGATATGGGATGGGGTCGCGCGAAGGCTTTAACCAGTTGTTCGAGTTGGCTAATGTGCTGGGTGCCGAAGTGGGTGCCTCCCGTGCTGCAGTCGATGCCGGATTTGCCGACCACGATCGTCAGGTGGGCCAGACGGGTGTTACTATCCGGCCCAAACTTTACATTGCCTGCGGTATCTCCGGACAGGTGCAACATATTGCCGGAATGCAGGAGTCGGCTATGATTATATCGGTGAATACCGACCCTCATGCCCCCATTAATGCATTGGCCGATTATGTGATTGTGGGCGATGTTGCTGAGGTGATACCCAAACTCATCAAGTCGTATAAGCAGAACACCAAGTAGCGGGTGGCTTAGTTGTATCATACATTAGTAAATTAACCATATGGCAAATTATTTTCAAGATAATCAGGATTTAAAGTTTCATCTGCGTCATCCTATGATGTCGAAAATTGTGACTTTAAAGGAGAATCAGTTCCGCGACAAAGATGTATATGCCGAAGCACCTGTCGATGTGGAAGATGCATTAGACAGTTACGAGAAGGTACTCGAGATTGTGGGTGAGATTTGCGGTGATATTATTGCACCAAATGCAGCCGATGTAGATCATGACGGGCCGCTTCTGCAAAACGGTCATGTACAATATGCACCCGGTACGCAGCAAAACCATGATGTACTCACGCAAGCCGGTCTGTATGGGATGTCGTTGCCCCGGCAGTACGGTGGCTTAAATTTTTCGATGACCCCTTATGTAATGGCGGCCGAACTGGTATCGCGCGCTGATGCCGGATTTGGCAATATTTGGGGGTTGCAGGACTGTGCCGAAACGATTCATGAGTTTGCTTCGGACGAGATCAAGAATGAGTATCTTCCCCGAATTCAGCATGGTGCCACCTGTTCGATGGATCTCACCGAGCCCGATGCCGGTTCCGACCTTCAGGCAGTTATGCTGCGCGCCAGCTGGAGCGCTGAGCGTAATTGCTGGCTCTTAAACGGG
>JBFWIG010000249.1:0-4168 GCA_050256115.1 Bacteroidales bacterium
TTTTGAGCGTATCAACCCCAACAGCCCTTTCGCCATGGGCAAACAGCTGCTCTGATTTCAGCCCCACCAGAACAGGAACCAGCGAACGTTTTGAAGTATCATTCAATAACTGCGCCATCGACTGCTTCTTCAGAAGCACATTCACCTTCTCTTCGTCGGTAATCCCATTCATATTACGCATAAATTCCATGGGGCTGAATGCGGTTCCCCGCTGCAAATAGGATTCAAGCAGATAATTGGCAATGGGCCACTGAGGCGAAGCGATATTATATTTAAACGAATAAAACTGCGGATAGATATAGTAGGGATTCTGCTGCATAGAGGCGCCCATAGAACGGGAATTCATTCCTCCTCCAAAGAACATCCTGCTGTTGGAGTTGGCAAACAACTCCATGATATTTCGGAAAGCACGTAACTGAAAATCCTTTTCGGTCATGGTTGCCTCTCCAAACCTGCTGGACATAGTCTGCGAACGAACCAGTTCGCCCTTTATATCGGCTTGTCGAATCGAGAACCCCTTTTCAGGGAATAGCACCATTTCGGGCTGCATACACTCCTGAGCCATGGTCCATGTACGAGGGTAGAAGGTATAGTGAGCCGGTACCTCAACAATCGAGAATCTGGGGTAACCATACTCCAACTTAATGTTACGGGAGAGGTCGGCCAGCCGTTCGCCGATAATCGCTGGCAGCGTATCTGTAATCTGATTGAGCACTCCCGAGAAGAAATCATGCCCCTTAATTGAGAAGACAGACAACTCCAGTGAATCTACCATCATGGTATGCTTCACATAATTCCCCACAGCCAGCGTCAAGCCGGGCATAGGTTCGGACGGGGAAAAACGAAACCACCCATCACCCTTCTCTTCCGACACCCCTTGCGAAATAGGCAGAAGCCCGGATTGCGGTTTAATGTCAAGTTGGAAACGGCTGAAATAGCTGTGGTTCCAATCGGAATTCTGATCACTGTAGGCAGTTCCCGAACGCGGATACCAATAGAGTTCGGGTGTAAACAGCAGGTAGTCGGGCTCCTGAAATGCATAGCGTTTATCGTGATTCACCATTATCATATTCACAGCACGACGATCGCGTAACACCGTGTTGGGTTGATCCAAATAGGCAATACTCTCATCGATAACGCCCTGATAGGCAACCGAAAAAGAGAATGTATCGCCCTCAGCAACTACCCGTCCGGGCTTAACCTCCAAAATCTGCGACTCCCGTTTAAACTGCAGATCGCTGCCTCCCGATTTAACGGAGGCAACCTCTAACCCGGGATTCAACGTAAAGACAAAATGATCGGAGGCCCCGGATGCAACTCCGGTAAGGGTAACCTCGGCCTGAATAGAACCGGGATGCTGTTCTAGCTTGAGATCCATATCGGTTACCTGAAAAATCGGCGCCTCAACATAGCTGTTATTGAGGCTGATCATATCGGCACGGAACTGCTCCCTGCCTTTGGCCTCGGTAACAAAAAGGAACCCGCAAGCCAACCCGATTGCCACGAACACCGTTCCGATTACCATCCACACAGGACGTTCGGCCGGGTTGTTGGGAATACGCTTAAACAAACCAATGGTATAGGCAATACCGCCTAACCCCAGAAAGAGATAGAGCCCGCGGTGAAGCAGAATATCGCGGAGATTTCCATATCCGGTAATCTCCGATTTAAACATGGGAAACTGGAAGGCGGGAAAATCGAAGATGCCATAGAATTTACCTTTCACATAAAAAAGCATCATTCCCACATATCCCAGCATCAACACAAAAGTAAGCGCCTGGTTATTAAGAAGGAGCATCAACACAAAAGAGAGCCCCATGATAAAAAGCAGAGTCGGTAAACTCAATAACAGAAAATACTCCAGATAGGCAACGGGCTCGACGTGCGAATTTTGCGCAACAATATTGAATATCAGGGTAATTACAAGCGAAATAAAGATCAGACCCAAAAACACCTGCAGGTTGCCCCAGGTTTTTCCCAAAATATACTCCGAATTACTGGGGGGCCTTACATAGAAAACCACAGAAGTATCCAGTTTTTTATCGCGCCGAAGAAATTCGGACGAGAGAAAAATGGCAATAATCGACTGAGTAATCGTAACAAACAACAGATTCATGTAAGGAATAGAGGAGGGAATGGCCCTGAAGCTCCATTCATTGCCCGACACTTCGGATATGGTCGACATGTTGATTCCAAAGAGGATGAGCACCGACAAAATGGCAAAAATCCGGAAGAACCAGCTCCGGGCCAGGATGCGGCTTTCATATTTTGCTACAGAAAAGATGGAGTGAGCAGATGACATAGTGTTTTTCCTTAGTGAATAGAGATCAGGCTTTCGACCAATGGTTTAACTTATGTTCCATAAAATAGACGTAAGCATGTTCAAGATTAGGCGGATAGGGTTCTGCCCGGAACGAGCCCGGATCGTCGGTTACAATCTGCATCTCCCAACCCGATGCTACCGGGACAGTAGTGATTACCGGAAAGGTCTCATTAATCTTGGTAAACTCATCCTGCGTGGCTTTAATAAGCCATACCTTCCCCTCTACCTCCTGCAACATGGCCTCTGGCGATCCGAGAAAGGCAAGCTGCCCCTGATGTAACAGAGCCATCCGGCTGCAGGTACTTGAGATATCGCCAACAATATGGGTCGACAAAATAATGGTTACATCCTGGCCACTAATGGTGGAGAGCAGATTCCTGAAACGGATGCGCTCTTCGGGATCGAGGCCTGTAGTGGGCTCGTCGACAATAATCAGCTTAGGTTTGTGAATCAGAGCCTGAGCAATACCCAGACGACGTTTCATACCCCCCGACAGCCTTTCGGCAAACCGTTCACGCACCTCAAAGAGACCCACCTGCTCCAACATGGCATCGACGGCCTCTTTACGTTGCCGACGATCACTAATACCCGATACACAGGCAGCATAGTCGAGAAACTCGTAAGTGCGAAGTTTCGAAAAGAAGCGAAAGTCCTGCGGCAGATACCCAAGAATACTGCGGATCTCTTTCATTTGGGTCTGCAGATCATACCCACAAATAGTCACTTTCCCGTCCGAAGGCTTCAGTTGAGCCACCAGAATTTTCATCAGGGTAGATTTCCCGGCGCCGTTAGGGCCCAGTAAACCAAACATTCCGGAGGGGATCTCAAAACTGACATCCCGAAGGGCATGTTTCCCCCCGGGATAGACTTTATTCAGATGCTCAATAACAACACTCACTTTGATTCAGGTATTAAGGCTGGAGAAGAGTTCAGGGTAAAAAGAGCGAACGCTTCAAATATGGTTTTATGACGGACAAAAAGGGTAAAGGTTTATTCGAACCCAAAAAAAAATGCAGAGGAGAGAAAAGAGAGCCTCGGAGAGAAAAGAGAGCCTCCGGCTGGCGAACTGCAAAAAAAGCGAAAAAAAAGTTCTGATTTGCATTTAATTGGTGTATATTTCTGGCGAAACCAAACCCAAATGGTCATGAATGCCACTGTGAATTCAGCATCTGGCCGGGTTAAAGGCCAGGTACCGCACCGGCAGCAACCATCGGAAGGGAAGGGAGCCAGGAGAATCGTAGGAAATTTCCTGCCCCGCAGTTTTCAACCACCCTTCGGAGGAGAGTACTTCTCCAGTGCCGGATGTGACTGTTGTAACCACTTCCCCGAAGAGTCGGAGAGCAAAAGGTCCGACGGGAACGACAGTCTTACTTTTCTGCGGAATCATCCCACCCATTGGTTCGGATGACCGGTCTTGGATAACGCCCTTCCTTTGTTTAGCAGGGAAGGGCGTTATTTTTTACGCTTTTTCTCCTATTTTTTTACTTTTCATTTGGAGCAACAAAAAATCTTTCTACTTTTGCAACGCTTTCGAAGGCAACAAGGGAGCATAGCTCAGCTGGTTCAGAGCATCTGCCTTACAAGCAGAGGGTCACAGGTTCGAATCCTGTTGCTCCCACAAAAAAAAAGCACCTGAAGGATTAAACCGACAGGTGCTTTTTTTATGAACCCTCTCCAGTACAACAATCTTGCAATGCAGAGCATTAGAGCATTATTACTTCTGCATCATCCCAACCTTTACCGCCTTGTTCTCACTTAGGTCTACCTCAAGGGTAGTCGGCTCGTAAGAGATCATTTCGACTGTCAGGTTACATTTGCCCGGCTTAACTCCCGAAATGGTAAAAT
>JBFWIG010000250.1:0-4147 GCA_050256115.1 Bacteroidales bacterium
CATGAATCGATAACCACCACCGAAATCTACACCCATCTGGATCGGCACTACCTGCGGCAAACGTTGTTGGAGTACCACCCGAGAAACAAAAAATAGTGCTCTAGTGCTCTAGTGCTCTAATGCTTCGAAGCGCTATTGCGCTTCAAGTGCTCTGATGAAATGATAATGACGCATTTCTATTCTTCGCGCTTGCGCGTGCTAATATATTCACCATTCACCACTAACCATTCCCCATTTGCGCGTCAGCGCATCAGGGCGCGAAGCGCAGCACTAGAGCACTAAAGCATTTGCGCGCAGCGCATCAGCGCATTATCGAAAAATGCATTATATTTGGTCTGCATCTTACTGAGGCAGGCTGCTTTTTGAGGTGGCTGTTTTAGGTTGTGTAAATTGCAGGTAATGAAGGTAGAGCGTATTTTTGATCTCTTGCAGGGATATAAGACTCGTTATCGGATGAACGATGCGTTGGCGTCGAAGCAGAATGGTAAGTGGGTTAAAATCAGTAGCAAGGAGTATGTCGAACGTGCCGAAGAGGCAGCTTGTGGTTTGTTGGCGCTGGGTTACCAAAAAGGCGATCGGATTGCGCTCATCACCAATAACCGACCGGAGTGGAATATCCTCGATATGGCCATGGCGCAGATAGGTGTGGTTAGTGTGCCTATCCATGCCTCTTTTGGTTGTGCGCAGCACCTCATTGTGTTAAAGCATTGTGAGCCGCGATCGCTCTTTGTGTCTGATAAAATTCTGCTTCAACTGTTAAAAGCAAAGCTGCGGACGGTTCCCTCTATCGAGCAGCTTTACACCTTTTCCGAAAACGAACCCGATAGTTTCTACGAGATTCTTCGGATGGGTCGCGAACAGAAGGAGCTTCTTATGCCGAAGTTGGAGGCAATCAGAGCGTCGATACTCCCCGACGATCTGCTTACGCTGGTCTATACATTGGGTACCACAGGCGAACCCAAAGGGGTGATGTTATCGCATCGCAATCTGGTAAGTAATTTTTTGGGTACGGCTGCCCGAAACCCGCTCGGTTTTGGGAAAAGAGCTCTTAGTTTTCTTCCGTTGAGCCACGTATACGAGCGGATGATGAACTATCACTACCAATATTTGGGCATCGGCATCTATTATGCCGAGAATGTGGGCTCCATCCTCAAGAATATGAAAGAGGTTCGACCCCATATCTTTAATACGGTACCCCGTTTTATAGAGCGTTTCTTCGACGAGTTGCTGGGGCGCGGAAAGGATTTGCGGTTGCGCAACAAGTTGATCTTTTTCTGGGCAGTAAACCGGGTGGGAATGCGTTATGATCCCGGTAATAAACGGAGATGGCATCTTCCTTTCCGTTTTTCGCTCTGGATGGCCCGAAAATTTGTTTTTAAAAAGTGGCGAGAGGCTTTTGGCGGCAAGTTGCGCTATATTGTTTCGGGTGGTTCGCCATTGCAGGAGCGGCTTACACGGGTTTATGGTGCCGCCGGCATTACCGTTTGCGAGGGGTATGGCCTTACAGAAACGTCGCCGGTAATTGCGGTTTCGAATCCGGTTAAGCACGAAATCCGGCCCGGTACTGTTGGTGTGCCTCTCGATACGATGGAGATCCGCTTTGCCGACGATGGCGAATTGCTCTGCCGGGGTCCCAATGTTATGCTGGGATATTACCGCGATCCGGCCCGAACGGCCAGAGCCATTGATCGGGATGGTTGGTTTCATACCGGTGATGTAGGAAGAGTGATCGACGGGAAGTATCTGGAGATTCTGGACCGGAAACGTGATATTTTTGCCCTCGATAGTGGCGATCGGGTCATGCCGCAGGTGATAGAGAGAAAACTTCGGGAATCGCTCTTTATCGATCAGGTTATGGTAGTAGGTGGCAGCAGGCCTTTTGTGAGTGCCATTATTTCGCCAAATCTTACCTTTTTGCAGAAGTGGGCGCTTCATCATAAAATTGAGTTTTCGGGGAACGCCGATCTTATCAGAAATCCTTTGGTCAACGAGCGGTATGCCTCAGAGCTCGACAGTTACAACGAACTGTTTGAGCCTTCATGGCAGATTCAACGTTTCTGTTTAATCAACGACGAATGGACTCCGCAAACCGGCGAGCTCTCGCCCGCATTTAAGTTACGGCGTCGGTTTATTGCCGACAAGTACAAAACAGAGATTACAGAGTTTTATCAGGAGGAGAAGATCGCATCAACGGATAATTGAAAATGTGGAGGTTTGTATGGAGGCAACGCGTGTTTTCGATCTGTTAGATCTATATCGCCAACGCGATAAGATGACCCATGCCCTTGCCGGGAAACAGAATGGGGAGTGGATAGTCTATAGCAGTAAGGAGTACCTCTCCATTGCCGAAGATTTTGCGCTTGGCCTGCTGGCTTTGGGCGTACAACCCTCCGACCGCGTGGTTACCGTTACCAATAATCGGCCCGAATGGAACTTCACTTCGATGGCGGTTGCACAAATCGGGGCAGTTCATGTTCCGGTGAATGTTTCCCAGAGTCTTGATGAGTTCCTCTATATTTTCCGCCACGCTATGCCCCGGGTCCTTTTTGTAGCCGATGCGGCAACTTATCGTCGGTTGAAACCGCTGGCCGAACAGGCCTCGATAGAACTCATTTATACCTACACAAAAATAGAGGGGATGCCCTATTGGGAGGAACTCACGCAAAAGGGCCGGAGCCAGAGGGAGCAGTTGCTTCCGGAGCTCAACCGATTGAAAGCAGCTGTTCAGCCCGATCAACTCTATGCCATCATCTATACTTCGGGAACCACCGGAGTGCCGAAGGGGGTCATGCTTTCGCACCGTAATATTCTATCGAATGTTTATGCCACACTGCCAAAGCATACCCATGCCTACGGACACAGGGTTATCAGTTTTCTTCCCCTGAGCCACGTGTTTGAACATATGTTGAACCTCCATTTTCAAGTAAAGGGACTCAGTATCTATTATGCCGAAAGCCTGACTACATTGATAGACGATATGAAGGCTGTGCATCCGCATATGTTTGCTACCGTTCCCCGTGTGCTCGAAAAGGTCTACACTGTGGCCATTACTAAGGGGAAAACGCTAAAAGGCGTTAAGAGGATGCTTTTTTTCTACTGTATCAATCAGGCTCTCTCTTTCCAAATGAAGCGGTTTCGGTTAGACCCTTTATACCGGTTAAATATTCTTCTCTGTCGTAAGTTGGTGTTGAGCAAGATCATGGCCAGCTTTGGGAATGCATTCGATTTTGTGGTTTCGGGGGGTGCGCCGCTCCAGCCTCGTCTGGCTCGCCTTTTCTGGGCCTCGGGTATCCCTTTGGCGGAGGGATACGGGTTAACTGAAACTGCTCCGGTGATAGCTGTAACCGATGTGGTTCGGGGTAAGGTTAAACCGGGTACGGTTGGGCCGGTACTTGAGAATGTAACGGTTAAGATTGCCGACGATGGCGAGATTCTCTGCAAAGGTCCCAACGTTATGTTGGGCTATTATAAAGATCCCGAACAAACGGCCGAAGTGATTGATGAGCAGGGCTGGTTCCATACCGGCGACATAGGGCTGATAGATGATGAGGGCTTTTTGCGAATCACCGATCGCAAAAAGGAGATTTTTAAATTGTCGAACGGTAAATATGTGGCGCCTCAAGCTATCGAGAACCGTCTTAAGGAGAGCATGTTTATAGATCAGGCTATGGTAGTGGGGAGTAACGAAAAGTTTGCCGGGGCCATTGTTTCGCCCTCTTTCCCTTACTTGCAGAAGTGGGCGGCCGAGCAGCATCTCTCATTTGGATCGCTCCGCGAATTGGTTTCCGATCGCAGAGTGATTGCCCGGGTGCAGAAGGAGGTAGATCATGTGAATCGTTCTTTGAGTTCGACCGAGCGAATTGGCCGGATCCGGTTGGTTGCCGATGAGTGGACGCCTCAATCGGGCGAACTCTCTTTGACCCTGAAGTTGAAACGAAGGGTGATTACCGAGAAGTATGAAGCGCTGATAGCCGACCTCTACAACGGCTCTTCGGCAGACTAACTGAGAACATCTTATCCCCTTATTCCGTCATAGCAATGGAGAGTATTCTCTCGATTTACAAAATCGGCAAAGGCCCCTCCAGCAGCCATACAATGGCGCCTCAAACGGCCGGCCGCAGATTCATCTCATTATATCCCGGAGCAT
>JBFWIG010000251.1:0-4144 GCA_050256115.1 Bacteroidales bacterium
GAATTTCAGCCCCTCCGAGGTGGTTGATTTTCTCTACGATTTGTAAGAGCAGCCTCCGATAAAAGTAAAGAGGGTATCTCATCAGCGAGATACCCTCTTTACTTTTTGCGGGTTTCTGGCGTTATACGGGTTTCTATCGTTTATTCATGGCCTCAGCGCCATTCACAATCTCCAGGATTTCGTTGGTAATGTTCGACTGACGGATCTGGTTGTAGTCAAGGTGCAACTCCTCTAATAGTCGGTCGGCATTCTCGGTGGCCTGACCCATGGCCTGCATTCGTGTTTCGTGCTCGGCCTTAAAGGCACTCATCACCATTTCGTGCCATTTGGCATGAAGAGCATCAAACAGCAGCTTTTGGGTTACCGTTGCCAGATCAGGCTCGAAGAGGGAGCCATGATGAAGGGGTGGTGAGTCGGGAGGAAGAGTGGGGCGGAAGGGGAGAAGGCGGAATACCTTGGGTTGAGCCTGCGATCCGGCACTTACCGAGTAGGCTACGTCGACCGACAGAATCTTTCCGTTAAGAAAGGCGCCGATAAAGGGCTGCAAAGTTTCGCGATTACTCTTTTTTGAGGGGAACCCCTGCAGCAGCTTGATAAGCGAGTGATTTTCTATGACCGGAAGATCTCGAAACCAGGCAACGGTTTTTTGCCCGACAAAAAATATCTCCAGGTTTCCGCTATGCAACGCGTCGGCACAATGTGTGCGGATATGTTGCAAGGTCTCTTTACATACATTGCTATTGTAGGCTCCGCACATACCTTGTTGTGAGGCAATACAAATCACTACACGGCGGCCTTTTTGGGTGTCGGGAATAGCGCTTAAACGGGGAGGCTGTTCCAACTGTGAGAGGAGTGCCGCTGCCATCGACGTTAGGTGTTGTGAATAACGCTGAAAATGGGCAGTTGCCAGATTTACCTTTTGAAACTTGGCCGCAGAGGTCATTTTCATTACACTGGTAATCTGTCGGGTGGTTTCGACCGACCCGATACGCAACCTTATCTCCTTGAGCGAGGCCATGATTATCGGGTTAGTGTTGCGGTAACTTTATGTGCGGTCTCCTCCAGAATGGCGGCAATTTTATCGTCGAACTGCCCGGATGCCAACTCTTTCATAAGCGATGGTTGTTCTTCCTCCAAAGTCAGGAGATAATGGCGGACAAACAGCTTAACCTGATCCAGTTGAATGGAGCGTAACAACCCCTTGGTTCCGCAATAGAGTAACGCCACCTGTTCACTTACGTGCAGAGCACTGTTGCGATCCTGCTTTAGGAGCTCAACGTTTTTTCGCCCTTTGTCGAGCACATTTGCCGTATTGTCATCGATCGAGGAGCCAAAGCGGGAGAAGGCCTCCAACTCGCGATATTGCGCCTGATCTATCTTTAAAGTACCTGCCACCTTTTTCATCGACTTAATCTGCGCATTTCCTCCCACACGCGAAACGGAGATGCCCACATTAATGGCCGGGCGGATACCCGCGTTGAAGAGTTTCGATTCCAGATAGATCTGCCCGTCGGTAATCGAGATTACATTGGTGGGAATGTAGGCCGAGACATCGCCCGCCTGCGTCTCTATGATGGGCAGCGCTGTAAGCGATCCGCCTCCCTTGATAAGAGGTCTGATCGACTCGGGTATATCGTTCATCTCGCTGGCGATGGCATCGTTAGCTATGATTTTGGCTGCCCGTTCCAGCAGTCGTGAGTGGAGATAGAAGATATCGCCGGGATAGGCTTCACGTCCCGGTGGACGACGCAGTAATAACGATACCTCCCGGTAGCTTACGGCCTGCTTAGAGAGGTCGTCGTAAATGACCAACGCTGCGTTTCCGGTGTCGCGGAAATATTCGCCAATGGCAGCACCTGCAAAGGCTGCGTAGAATTGAAGTGCTGCCGGATCGGAGGCGGTTGCCGAAACAATTACCGTGTACGACATGGCACCCAGTTCCGAAAGTTTCCTGGCAATATCAGAAACCGTACTCCCTTTCTTTCCAATGGCCACGTAAATGCAGTAGACCGGATTTCCCGCATCATAGAGCGGTTTTTGGTTCAGAATGGTATCGATAGCCAGACTGGTTTTTCCCGTTTGACGGTCGCCGATAATCAGTTCACGTTGTCCTCGTCCAATCGGTATCATAGCATCGATAGCCATGATACCTGTCTGAAGTGGTTCGTTTACAGGCTGCCGGAAGAGTACCCCGGGGGCCTTGCGTTCGAGCGGCATCTCGTAGAGCGGAGCCGAAACGGGACCTTTTCCGTCGATGGGTTCGCCCAGGGTATTTACCACTCGTCCCAGAAGCGCATCGCCGGCAGGAATCGATAAAATTTTATGGGTCCTTCGCACTACGTCGCCCTCTTTGATCTGAGCCGCCGAGCCGAGCAGAACCACCCCGACGTCCTCCTGTTCCAGATTAAGGACTATGCCTTTGGTTCCGGAAGCAAACTCAACCAGTTCGTTCGAGAAGGCGTGGGTAAGGCCGTACACCCTGGCGATGCCGTCGCCCACTGTGAGCACGCGGCCCATCTCTTCGAACTCAACGGTGGAATCGAGCCCCTCCAACTGTCTGCGCAGTATCTCGGAAATCTCGGATGGTTTTATGTCTGTGTTGTTCATACAATTACGCTTTTAAAGATATCGGCACTTTTTGGGAAAAGGCTTTTTCCATGGCTTGGAGGGCACTTTTTACCGTGGCATCGTAGAGTTGGTGGTCGATTTCAATCGAGAATCCCTCGATGATATCACTGTTTTGTTGTACCTCAACCTCAACGGCCGAACCCAGAATGTTATGCATGACTGCTTCCCAGCGTGCTTTTTCGGCACTGTCGGGAGGGGTGGCCACAGTAACCAGGACATCTCGTATCCCTTTGAAGGCCTTATATTGGCGCCCAAAACTCCGAATCATCAACGCGAGCAGCGCCTCACGCTTCTTCGATACCAGTAGCTCCAGAAAGGTGCAGGTGAGGGGATGAAGATGGGGAAACAGGGTGGCCTTAAACAGCGTTAATTTCTTTGAGGGTGCATCCTGATTGTGCAAAAAGAGGTGGAATGTCGAAACCTCCTTCAGGAGTTGCGACAGGAGTGTAAGATCGCTATATATGCGATCCTCCACCCCTCTGGAGCGGCCTGTATCGAGCAGTGCCCGCGCGTAGCGGAATGCAATCATCCCCTGGTTCATACCCGCTTGTCTACTGAAACCTCTTCAATTAATTGGTTCATCCATCCCTCTTTTACGCTCTGTGAAGAGAGCTCCTTACGGAGAATTCGCTCGGCCATCTCTCTTGCCAGAACAGCAGATTCCCATTTCAAGGCTTCGATGGCTGCCATCTTCTCCTGGCTAATGCGTATTTTGGCCTCTTCAATCATCTTTTCGGCAGTCTGACGCGCTTCGGCCGATGCTTTTTCGAGCAACTTTTTTCGCAGATGCTCCGTTTCTATCAGCATCTCTTTTCGTTTCATCTGCATCTCCTCCATGGCTCTCGCATTTTCGGCCTGCAGCAGTTGCATCTCTTCGCGGGTCTGATCGGCCAGTTTAAGTGATGCATCAATCTTCTGTTCACGCTCATCGAGCATTCGCAGGATGGGTCGCCACGCAAACTTTTTCAGGATGAGAAATACCAACAAAAAGGTAAGGGTCATCCAAAACAGGAGCGAAGTGGGACTAATCAGTTCCATGAGTCGTTGATTGATGAATGGCGTTTAGCCCAGAACAATCAGCAGGCAGACAACAATGGCAAAGAGCGAAACCCCCTCAATCAGACCAGCCAGAATAATCATGTTGGTACGGATTACATCGGCGGTTTCGGGCTGCCGGCTAATCGATTCCAGAGCAGAGCTGCCAATACGGCTAATGCCTAAGGCGGCACTCATTGCGGAGAGACTTGCGCCCAGAGAGGCACCCAATTCGGCGATGCCAAATCCGAGGGAAGTTCCTGATACAGGATCGATTTCTGTGACAACTGCTTGTAAAAGAGTCGATAAAAACATGATAGTTATGGATTAATTAATGGTTATGACTGTGGTGTTTGGCAGGAATTTCAGTGGCCATGCCTACATAAAGTGCAGAAAAGAGGGTAAAGATATAGGCTTGAATAAAGGCAACCAACATCACCAGAAAATTAAGAAAAATGGTGAAAATCAGCGTCAGCGGGCT
>JBFWIG010000252.1:0-4122 GCA_050256115.1 Bacteroidales bacterium
CCTCAATTTCCGCAACGACTACCCCGATTACAAAGTCTACAAACTGGAACAGAATTACCGCTCTACCCAAACCATTGTCAACGCTGCCAACAGCGTAATTGATAAGAATGCCCGCCAGATAAAAAAACGGGTCTATTCGGAAAACGAGGTGGGCGATCCTATCCTGGTACTCAAAACCGGATCGGATCACGAAGAGGGACATGCAGTGGCCAATATGGTGCAGGATCTAAAATATGCCAAGCGTCTTCACAACTCCGACTTTGCAGTTTTGTACCGCACCAACGCGCAATCGAGAATTTTAGAAGAGGCCTTCAGAAAAAGGAATATCCCCTATAAGGTGTATGGAGGGCTCTCTTTTTACCAAAGGAAAGAGATCAAAGATACACTGGCCTACCTCAGACTCATAGTAAATCCAAGAGATAACGAAGCCTTTAAACGGATTATCAACTATCCGGCGCGAGGCATTGGCGACACTACCGTATCGCGCATTGAGGAGGCCGCCGAAATCCACGGCTGCTCGCTATGGGAGATTTCGGAACGACTTCCGGAGATGGCCCCTTCGGTGGGATCGGCGGCCCGCACCAAGGTGGCCGGTTTTCTGCAGATCTTACAGCGTATGATGGAAAAGAAGGGAGTAACCGATCCCTACGATCTGGTCTATGAAGTGACTGCAACAACGGGGCTGATTCAGGATTTACGCAGCGACAAAACACCCGAAGGGGTGAGCCGCATAGAGAATGTAGAGGCGTTGCTAAACGGCGTAAAAGAGTATGTGCAGGCTAAAAAAGAGGAGGAGGAGCCGGCAACCCTCGAATCTTTTCTGGAGAGCATCGCCCTCCTTACCGACGACGATCAGGATAAAGGGGAGGATCGCGACAGAGTTTCGTTAATGACCATTCACGCATCGAAAGGACTGGAATTCAATACCATATTCATTACCGGCCTTGAAGAGCTCCTCTTTCCGGGTCAACAAAGCCTGGTATCGCCCAACGACCTCGAAGAGGAACGCCGTCTCTTCTATGTGGCCCTTACCCGGGGAAAGTCGCGGGTTGTGCTTTCGTATGCCGAAAGTCGATATAAATGGGGGTCGCCCACCATCTGCAGCCCGAGCCGATTTTTACAAGAGATCGACGAAGCCTACCTCGAAGCGGTCGATTTTTCGCCGGTATCCGCCTCGCCCCTGTCGAAACCGTCCCCCTCCTTTTCGCGTCCGGATAGGTTTGGACCAAAAAGCGCTTACCACCCGGGACCCTCCCCGGGAAATCCGGTTCACAACAACTTTACCGCCTCCGAACCTCAAACCATCAAAGAGGGAATGCAGGTAGAGCACCAGCGGTTTGGCACCGGTAAGGTTGTGGCCATAGAGGGTAGCTGGCCCGACAGTAAGGCCACCGTCCATTTCCAAACATCCGGGCGCAAACAGCTCTTACTCAAATTCGCAAAACTCAGAATCATTGCATGAAAGGTTTGTGCGTGGGGAAAAAAAACCCCACAAAAATTCCTTAATATGAAAATTAATGATACTTTTGCAATCCGTAATTCAGGATAAGAGAACCGTATTTGGCTATTAATTAAAAACTTAAGCACTAAGGTGGATACTTTAAGCTATAAAACTGTATCGGTCAACAAAGCTACCGCTCAAAAAGAGTGGGTAGTGGTTGACGCACAAAATCAGGTTGTAGGTCGTTTGTGCGCGCAAATTGCATTGGTATTGCGCGGAAAACACAAACCCGGTTACACTCCCCACGTTGATTGTGGCGACAATGTAATTGTAATCAATGCCGACAAAGTCCGTTTCACGGGCAAAAAAATGGACCAGAAAGTGTATGTAAGACATACCGGTTACCCCGGCGGACAACGCTTTACTAAAGCCGGCGAACTGTTAACCAAAAAACCAATTGCAGTGGTCGAAAAGGCCGTTAAAGGCATGCTTCCCAAAAACCGTCTGGGTGCTGAACTCTTCAGAAACCTTTTCGTATATCAGGGGAGCGAACATCCTCATGCAGCACAACAACCCAAAGAAATCAATCTTAACGCAATCAGATAATCAGTATGGAAATCATCAACGCTATCGGAAGAAGAAAAGCTGCTGTTGCCCGAATTTACGTGAGTGAAGGAAAGGGGAACATCACCATCAACAATAAGGATTTTAAGGTCTATTTCCCGATTGGCATTTTACAATCTGTTGTGGAGCAGCCTCTGAACCTGCTTGAGGTGAATGGAAAATACGACATCAAAGTCTCCCTCGACGGAGGCGGTTTCAAAGGACAAGCCGAAGCGCTCCGCCTTGCGCTTTCCCGCGCTATGGTTAAGATTGATGAAACCTGCAAACCCAAACTGAAAGCTGCCGGCCTGATGACCCGCGACCCGCGTGAAGTGGAAAGAAAGAAGCCCGGTCAGCCCAAAGCGCGCAGAAGATTCCAGTTCAGCAAACGTTAATTCCCCGCGCTTATCCTCTATTACCTATAATAGCCGGGACCTGCCTGTGATAAATCCGGTGGCTGCCCGGCCATTGCAAACCGTTCACAAAAAAGACCATGTCAAAAGTAACCGTAGAACAAATGCTCGATGCCGGAGTACACTTCGGACATCTCAAGCGCAAATGGAATCCCAAAATGGCTCCCTACATCTTTATGGAGCGCAACGGAATCCACATTATCGACCTGCAAAAAACGCTGGTAAAACTCGACGAAGCCGCACTGGCTATGCGTCAGATTGCCCGTTCAGGCAGAAAAATTCTCTTTGTTGCCACCAAGAAACAGGCAAAAGACATTGTAGCCCAAATGGTTAGCGAAGTCAACATGCCTTATGTTACCGAGCGTTGGCCAGGTGGGATGTTAACCAACTTCCCCACCATCCGCAAAGCCGTGAAGAAGATGGGAAGCATCGACAAAATGGCAACCGACGGCACTTTCGAGAACATGTCGAAAAGAGAACGTCTGCAGATTACCCGTCAACGTCAGAAACTGGAGAAAAACCTCGGTAGCATTGCCGACCTGTCGCGTCTTCCTGCCGCCCTTTTTGTAATTGATATCTCGAAAGAGAATATCGCTGTTCGCGAAGCCCGTCGCCTGAATATCCCCGTGTTCGGAATTGTCGACACCAATGCCGATCCGGACCTGGTTGACTTCCCGATTCCTGCCAATGACGATGCCTCGAACTCTATCGCTATTATCATGGGAGCGGTTATTGAGTCTATTAAAGAGGGGCTCGGCGAACGCAAACTGGAACGCGAAAAAGAGGAACAGAAGGCCGAAGCAGCCAGACCCGAAAAGACCCGCGCCAGAAAGAGTGCCGCCAAAACGGTGTTGGCCGACGACGAAGAGGAGCTTCCGGTACCTGCCAAGGTTAAGGCACCTGTTGCCACAAAAGCTCCTTTGCAGAAAAAGGTAAGAAAAGAAGAGGATTGATTCTCGTTACTCTAAAAGATAATATTATGGCTATTAGCGCAGCGGAAGTTGCAAAATTAAGAAAGATGACCGGGGCCGGCATGATGGATTGCAAGAAGGCTCTGGAGGAGAGTGGTGGCGATTACGAAAAAGCTGTAGAAGTAATCCGGAAAAAGGGACAGTTGGTTGCCAGCAAACGTGCCGATCGTGAAGCATCGGAAGGTTGTGTTCTCTCAGGTGTATCGGCCGATGGTAAGTGGGGTGCCGTAGTGGTTCTCAATTGTGAGACCGACTTTGTGGCCAAGAATGAAGATTTCGTGAAATTCACCCAGGGTATCCTTGAGGTAGCCCTCGCTTCGAAGCCCGAGAATCTGGAAGCTCTTACAGCGCTTTCTGTAAACGGCACCACCATTGCCAATGGAATAAACGATCGTCTGGCTGCTATTGGCGAAAAAATTGAACTCTCAGCCTATAACACAATTCAGGCCGAACAAGTGGTTGCCTACATCCATCCGGGAAACAAACTGGCGTGTGTGGTAGGTTTTAACCAGGTACTTACCGATGTTCAGACAGGAAAAGATGTAGCTATGCAAGTAGCCGCCATGAATCCCGTTGCAGTGAACAAGGAGTCTGTTCCCCTTTCGGTTGTTGAGAAAGAGAAGGAGATTGCCAAAGAGCAAACCATGAACGATCCCCGTAACCAGGGAAAACCTGAGGTGATTGTAACACGTAT
>JBFWIG010000253.1:0-4073 GCA_050256115.1 Bacteroidales bacterium
CTACCAGCGAAGTATACGGCGACCCTCTGATTCACCCCCAGCCCGAATCCTACTGGGGCAACGTGAACCCCATCGGACCCCGCGCCTGCTACGACGAAGGCAAAAGAGCGGCCGAAACCCTCTTCTTCTCCTATCGTCAACAGTTTAACATGCCCATAAAGGTAATCCGCATCTTCAACACCTACGGCCCCAGGATGCGCCCCGACGACGGACGTGTGGTTTCTAACTTCATCTTCAACGCCATAAAAGGGAAAAATCTTGTCATCTACGGCGACGGCACACAAACACGCAGCTTCTGCTACGTAGATGACCTGATTGAAGGCATGGTACGCATGATTCAGACGCCTAACGATGTAACCGGACCCGTAAATCTGGGCAATCCGGGCGAATTCACCATCCGGGAGCTGGCCGAAAAGATCCTGTCAATGACACGTTCGGGCTCCAAAATAGAGTACCGCCCCGCCATGCAAGACGATCCCCAACAACGCCAACCGGACATCACCCTGGCCAAATCGCTCTTGGGATGGCAACCCACCGTTCCCCTCGAAGAGGGCCTGCGCAGAACCATCCGTTTCTTCCAGAGCCAGATTGAGAATAGTGCAATGTAGAAATAGTGCTCTAAGGGAAAGATAATTCGGTAATTCGGTAATTCGGTAATTCGGTAATTCGGTAATGAGATGATTCGATAATTTGGTAATTTGATAATTAGATAATTAGATGATTCGGTAATTCGGTAATTCGATGATTCGGCAATTCGGTAATGAGATGATTCGGCAATTTGATAATTAGATGTTCAAATCGCGCTTTTCACAACAATACTCTAATTTTCAAGTCGTTATAATATAGGATTATCACATCATCACATCATCACATCATCACATTATCGAATTATCGAATTATCTCATTTTCCAACCCTCTTTCTCGCATGAAAACTCTCCGTTTCTGTTTCTTGCTTTGCCTCGCAGTGGCTTCAGCCACATCGTTTTGGGCAACCCCTTTGTGTGCCGCCGTTCAGGCCGGCGATGCTGTGGTGGAGCTGACCACCGAGTATATGGTTACCCCTCTGGGGATTGATTCGGAGCGTCCCCGTTTTGGGTGGCAGCTCTCGTCGCAACGGATCGGGGCGGCCCAGACCGCTTACCGAATTGTGGTGGCCGATGGCGAAGAGGCGCTAAAAGCCGGTAACTTTGTGTTCGACAGTGGAAAAACTGCATCAGATTTGTCGGTGGGTATTCCCTACCGGGGCAGCGTTCTGCGCCCCACCACCCGCTATTTTTGGCAGGTGACGGTGTTCGACGAAAAGGGGGCCGGGATAACTTCGCAACCCACCTGGTTCGAAACCGGCCTTATGGGTTCGGGATGGAGCCGCGCCGAGTGGATTGGGTCGTCGGAGATGCAACTCTCCAAGTACCGTACCTTCTTTCTGGTAGACTTTGACCTGCAGATTCCTGAAGGGAGCAGCCGCGCGGTGTTTGTGTACAGTGCCAAAGATGCCGACAACTACATCTCGGCCGAAATTGCCCTTCAACCCGATAGCAAAGCGCTGCTGATTATTCGTCATGTGGTGGAGGGAACCGAACACGAAGATTACTCGGTAGATATCTCCTCGGCCATCACGCCCGAAAATTGCCGGAACCTGCACCATGTGCAGCTGAAGGTAACCACCCCCGGCTACCACCTGATGTCGTATCTGGAGCCCACCATCAACGGGGTAAAGATCCGCAACAGTGGCCAGGGTGCTGCCGGACGCCCCGCCCCCGCCTACTTTACCATTAATCCCTATCCCAACGGCGAAAGGGTACACGACTACTGCCGCCTGCACTCCATAGGGTTCAGGCAACCCGTTGGCCACAAGGCCCTCTTCTCGAACCTCCGCATCAGCGAGGACAACTGGAACAGCACCCTCTATGTAGACCCCACACCCGTACATGAGGTAACAGGCACCGGCAAACTGACCGTTTGGGAGCCCTATGGCCACATCGCGGCTCCCATGCTGCGCAAGAGCCTGCAGATTACCAAACCCGTAAAATCGGCCCGCCTCTATGTAACCGCGCGCGGCATCTACGAATTCTACATCAACGGCAACCGGGTTGGCAACGACTATTTTAATCCCGGCTGGACCGACTACCGCTACCGGATTATGTATAACAGCTACGATATCACCTCGCTGCTCAAAGAGGGGGCAAACGGCTTCGGCGCTATGCTGGGTGCCGGCTGGTTCAGCGATCTGAATGTCTTTACCTCCCGTTGGGTAGACCAGTACGGCATCAACCAGAGTCTGCTGGCCAAAGCGGTAATCACCTTTGAGGATGGCACCAAACAGACTCTGGTCACCGATCCCTCGTGGAAATGTTATGACAAAGGGCCGGTAACCCGCAACGGCTTCCAGTTTGGCGAAGATTACGATGCCCGCCGCGAGGTAGATAACTGGACCCGGGGCAGCTTTGACGACGCCTCTTGGGTCAATGCCACCCGTTATGAACGGCCTGCAGCCAACGTGCTGATTCAAAGCTATATCGGGTTACCCATCCGTAATCATGTTACCCTGACAGCCAAATCGGTAACCGAACCGGTTAAAGGCACCTACGTGTACGACCTGGGGCAAAACATGGTGGGCGTTCCGCGCCTTGAATCGATGAAGGGTAAAGCGGGCCAGGTAATCAATATCCGCTATGGCGAGATGATCTATCCCGAAGCCATTCCCACTAAACCGGTGCCCCCTTATACCATTGAAACTTACCAAAAGATGAAGGGGCAGGTCTATGTAGAGAACTACCGGGGTGCCATCTCGATAGACAATTACATTATGCGAGGCAAAGCTGCGGGCGAAACCTACCAACCCCTCTTTACCCATCACGGCTTCCGCTATATCTCCATCACCGGCCTCGAGGCCCCTCTCCCCATTGAACAGGTGAAAGGCATTGTTTTGGAGTCGATTGGAGAAGCCACCGGCAGCTACACCAGCTCCAACCCGCTGATTAACCGTCTCTTTGAGAACATCCAGTGGGGTCAGCGGGGCAACTTCCTCTCCATCCCCACCGACTGCCCCCAACGCGACGAGCGGGTGGGCTGGACAGGCGACGCCCAGGTATTTGCCCGTGCCGCCACCTACTTCAGCCCCAATGTGGCCCAGTTCTACAACCGCTGGCTTTACTCCATGCGCGACAACCAAAACATCGACGGCAGCTACGCCAACTACTACCCCACCATGGGCAATCCCCCCTACGGGGCCACCAACGAATCGGGCCCCGGCTCAATGGGCTGGATGGAGGCCGGTATCATTGTGCCCTGGCAGGTGTACGGCCAATTTGGCGATGTGGAGATTCTGCGCAGCCATTACCCCTCGATGGTTCGTTATATGAACTATTTGGAGCGGGTTTCCGACAACCACCTGCAGCCTGCCGGTGCGCTGGGCGACCACCTGGCCATTGAGATTACCAACAGCGCCATTACAAACAGCGCCTACTACGCCTACGATGCCATGATTATGGAGCAGGTGGCTAAACGACTGGGGTACCCCGACGACCAGGCACACTACGCCCAACTCTATCAAAACATTAAGAAGGCCTTTAACCAGAAATTTGTCAACGAAGAGGGCGTTACCGTGGCCCCCTATGTTCCCTTCATGATGTTCGGCGGAGCCGCTGCCCGCCCCGATGCCCCGAAGCCCGGCGAAATCCGCCCCGTTGATACCCAAACCTCCTACATTGTGCCGCTGCAGGCCGATCTCTTTGACGAAGCCCACAAAGCCAAGGCCGTAGCCAACCTGGTAAAGAACATCGAGGCCCACAACAACACCCTCACCACCGGATTTATCGGCACCCCCTACCTCAACCTGGTACTCTCCGAAAACGGACGCGACGATGTGGCCTACAAGCTCTTTGAGCAGACCGCCTTCCCCTCGTGGCTCTACCCCGTGGTACAAGGCGGCACCACCATGTGGGAGCGCTGGAACTCCTACACCATCGAGAACGGCTTTGGGCCGGTAGATATGAACTCCTTTAACCACTACTCCTATGGCGCCATCGGCGAATGGATGTTTGCCCACTCGCTGGGCATCCAGCGCGACGACC
>JBFWIG010000254.1:0-3988 GCA_050256115.1 Bacteroidales bacterium
TTGAACGTGCTTCGGAGCTCTTTTCGGAGGTTGTTGTGGCTACCGACGATGAACGTATTCGGTTGGAGGTGATCCGTTTTGGCGGTAAAGTGGTGATGACATCGCCCAACCACAAAAGTGGAACCGACCGTTGTGCTGAAGCATTGCAACGGGTTGAAGAGGCAACTTCCGGCAAAGCCTTCGATGTGGTGGTGAATATCCAGGGTGATGAGCCCTTTATCTGCCCTTCGCAATTGGAGTTGCTGAAAAGCTCTTTCTTGCGGAGTGAGGTAGACATTGCAACACTGGTTCAGCCGTTAACCGATCCCGACGATATCAGCAATCCCAATTGTGTGAAAGCGGTGGTGGCAAAAAATGGCAATGCCATCTATTTCAGCCGTTCGCCCATTCCTTACGTACGCGGAGTTGAGCCGGCTTTCTGGCCGGATCAACATCCCTTTTATCGACATATAGGGCTCTATGCCTATCGTGTTCCGGTGTTGCGTGAGATTACGCGATTGGAGCCGTCGTCGCTCGAACTGGCTGAGTCTCTGGAGCAGAACCGTTGGTTAGAAAACGGGTATGTGATTGCCACCTCGGTTACTACCGAATTATCGGTAGGAATCGACACTCCGGCCGATCTGCAGCGGGTAATTTCAGATTTCGGGCACTTGCTTTAATCGCCCGTTTTTGGTAGCTTTGCTTTTCAGACATTTCAAAATTCGTTATGGCCGGAAAGTATACTTTTACCATTGTTAAGCCTTGTGCTGTTAAAGCCGGATTTACCGGCGCTATTTTGTCGGATATCATGCAGGGGGGCTTCGATCTTGTTGCGATGAAATTTGTAAAGCTTACCCGCCAACAGGCGGAGTCGTTTTACGGCATCCACAGAGAGAAGGGCTTTTTTGCCGATCTGGTTTCCTTTATGACTTCCGGTCCCATCGTAGTGGCTGTGCTTGAGAAAGAGAATGCGGTTGAAGCCTATCGTACCCTGATCGGTGCCACTAACCCGGCCAATGCAGCTGAAGGGACCATTCGTAAAAAATATGCCAAATCGCTGCAGGAAAATGCAGTACACGGCTCCGACAGCGATGAGAACGCAATCATCGAATGCAATTTTTTCTTCTCTGCCTGCGAGCGTTTTTCCGACTATCGGGTTGATTAAGAGAAGATTATTGCTCTCTTCTAAAACGGAGAATCTGCCCGCTTTCGGCATAGCCTCCGGGTTGGTTCAACGGTTGGAGCGCATGTAACACCAAAAGATCCGATTGTAACTGCCATCTCCAGAAGGAGAGTTCGGCCGTCTCGGCAGAGCCGCTGCTATTTCCGTTCCATAAGGTGAGCAGATCGATGGGGATTCTCTTTCCCTCGCTTAGCAGATGTGGCCTCGAAGGGGTAAACCCTGTTTCTATCCGGTAACGGGTATAGGGCTTGAACCCGGTTACCTCTCCCATACGGCTAAAGATGAGGCGTGACGGAATGTCGGGCCCGGGTTGCACGTTTGTGTAGGAGCCGGCTAAAAGTATTGCCGAAAGATGGTCGGTTATGCGCGTCTCGAGCAAGCCGGGCTTAAAGGGCTCTGCCATACCTTCGAAAAGTGCCGTTTCGGTGCCGAAGGGTCTGCGGCAAATAATAGTAACCGGTTTCCCCTTAAGCGCACGCGAAACCAGTTTCAGGGTGTCTTCCACAAAGAGCGGAAAGAGCTCTCTCTCCTCACCATCGATGGGAATTCCTTTGGCCGATCCGAAAGGTTCGGACAGCAGAAGTTTTCGGCCAAGAGCAGTCCATCTCCCTTTCTCCACATATAGGAGATATACCGATTCCAGAAGGCGATTTTCCCACGATTGGGCAATAGAGCCATGTGCAGGGATGGAGTCGATGAAGTGGGTAATCCACCACCATCCAACGGGTTGTTGGCCTTCGCGAGATGCAGTTTCGGGTTGAGGCGGACTATAGGCAAACTCATATCCCGAAAGATCGAGGGTTCCGTCGGGGTCGAGCACCTGCGAAAGCCCTTCGACGGTAAATGTGCAGCTATTCACAATCAGGGGGAATTTTCCGGCATCTTCTAATCGGACCATCAGTTCGTAACGATCCGGACTGCCAAGTGCCGAAAAGCGGAAAAGGTAGGCCGACGGGTTGTTACGGGTGGTACGATAGGGGTATATGGTTACGGATTGGTACTTGCCCCGAAGGATATGCAGTTCGAGTTCGCCCGAAGGGCCTGCAGTAAAATGTTCGAACGACAAAATGGCAGGAGGTTGGTCGGCAGATAGGTCGTAGAGCGCCGAATCGGAGAGGTGTAAATAGGTGTCTGTCCCGCAGGGGAGATATACATAGTGATTGTCGTTATGGGGGTAGAGCCTGATCCAAAGCCCGCTGAGCGGTGCCATGGTTTCGGAAAGCGCTTCCCGAACCGAATCGGGGGTACTCCAACCGCTACGCAGCCGCTCCGGTCGGTTTTCCGGTTGTGCAGATTGCAGCAGAAAGAGTTGTTGCAACTCATCATAGTAGGGCGAATCGGGATCAAAAACGGCAAAGATGGCCTGGTGACAGAGTTCGCTATGTTCTTGAAAGAGGATTTCGAGCGAATCGGTACTGTTTAGCGCTTTGCGGAGGGAGTCTTCGATCGATAAAAATTCGTGGGTTTCGGTTGAGATATAGTAGGGCTTTTCGCTCTCTCCGGCAGGTGGGTTTGCCCGTTCAAACCGGCAGGAGAGGAGAAGCAGCGGTTGCATAAGCAGCAGAAGCAGAAGTGCTCTTTGCATATCTTCGGTAGTGTAAATTACAGGGTTGAGGTGTGCCGGATTACCCCTGTCGGCAAAAGTAGAGAACTTGCACGAAAAATCGTACATTTGCGGCTTAATCATGTTGACATGACTTGTCCGGAATCGCAAGTAACACTTCTACAAAATCGTCTTACCCCGGGGGCCTCAGTGGTCCTGGTTCCTCATCAGGGGCCCGATGGCGATGCCATGGGTTCGGTACTTGCACTCTTCCTCTTTTTTCGGAACAAAGGCCTTCGGTCGGCTGTGGTTGTGCCTAACGAATATCCCTCTTTCCTGAATTGGTTGCCGGGCAATGAGCGGGTGGTTAATTATTCGCTGCAGAGAGAGGAGGCTGAGGCCATACTGTTAGAGGCCGATTTGATTTTTCATGTTGATCACAATGATGTTCAGCGTACCGGCCCCATGCGGAAGGTGTTAGAGAAATGCAGTGCATTGAGAGGGCTTATAGATCACCATCATGACGCTGTGCTGCAACCCGATTTCTCATTTTACGACCCTCAGGCATCGGCCACTGCCGAACTGGTATACCAGTTGGTTGTGGCGCTCGACGGTGAGGATGCCATCGATACGGATATTGCTACCTGTATTTATACCGGTATTATGACCGATACAGGCTGTTTTAGTTACAACGCTTCGCGTCCCGAACTGTTTGGTGTGGTTGAGGGACTGCTCAGAAAGGGTATCGATAAGGATAAGATTTATGGCCAGGTGTACGATAACTTCTCTGAACACCGCATGCGTCTTTTGGGCGACTGTTTGCGTGGCATGGAGGTGATTCCCGCTTACCGGACAGCGATTATGACCCTTTCGCTTCAACAACAGGAGGCTTTCTCTTTTGTAACAGGCGATGCGGAGGGATTTGTGAACTATCCGCTATCGGTTCAGGGGGTTGTTTTTTCGGCCTTTTTCACCGAAAAGGAGGACAAGATTCGCATTTCGTTTCGTTCGCGCGGTGCCTTTAGAGTGAACCGTTTTGCCTCGAAGTGGTTTAACGGAGGGGGGCATGAAAATGCCTCGGGAGGCGAGTCGAAATTGTCGCTCACCGAGACGGTAGAGGCGTTTAAGAAGCTGCTTCCGCTCTATGCCGATGAGCTTTCCGGGGTGTAAGATTGGATTAAAATGCGTAATAGTGTAGGTTGTTCTGCTTATGAAAAATACATATAAATTCTTTGGAATGAGGCTTATACCTGTTATTTTTTTGGTTCTTGCAACGCTGGCAT
>JBFWIG010000255.1:0-3980 GCA_050256115.1 Bacteroidales bacterium
TTACGTACATCTTTTAACGTTTCGGCTACATTGATTTCGGTGATGGTACCGTGGCCTTTCAGTAGTTTAAACGCTCGGTCGAGTTTGTCGGACAGATTATCGAACATAGTGCATTATCTGGTTTACTATCATTTTGTTATACAATTTCAGCAGGCTAAATCTACATTCTCTCGGGTAGTTCGATACCCAACAACGACATACCCGAAAGAAGGGTTTCGGCCACCCTGGCCGAGAGGGATATCCGGAAGGCACGCACCTGCGCCTCCTCCTCCTGGATAATCCGGTGATCGTGGTAAAATTGGTTATATTCTTTGGTGAGTTCGTATACGTAATTGGCAATCAGCGAAGGGTTGTATGTCTCGCCGGCATTAGCCACTACCGGGGCATAACGGTAGAGAAGCCGAATCAGGTTACGCTCTTTTTCGTCGAACCCGGTGTAGGAATTACCCTCGGAAAAAGGCTCGAGACCGGCAGCCTGTGCCTTGCGGAGTACCGATCGGATTCGGGCATAGGTGTATTGAATAAACGGACCCGTATTCCCGTTAAAATCAATCGATTCTCGCGGATCGAAAGTCATATTCTTTTTGGGGTCGACCTTGAGGATAAAGTATTTGAGCGCACCCATCCCTACGCGACGAATCATCTCTGCCTTATCGGCTTCGGCCAGCCCGTCGAGCTTGCCCAGCTCTTCCGACATGGTCCGGGCGGTGAAAAGCATCTCGTCCATCAGATCGTCGGCATCGACAACAGTGCCCTCCCGCGACTTCATCTTCCCCTCGGGGAGTTCGACCATACCATACGACATATGATAGATGGCTTTGGCCCAAGTGTAACCCAGTTTAGCCAGGATAAGCGAAAGTACCTGAAAGTGGTAGTTTTGCTCGTTACCCACCACATAAATATGTTCGTCGATGGGGTATTCGGCAAATCGCTGGCAGGCGGTACCAATATCCTGCGTCATATATACAGAAGTGCCATCGGCTCGCAGAAGCAACTTCTCGTCGAGTCCGTCGGAGGTAAGATCGGCCCAAACCGACCCGTCTTCTTTCTGTTGGAGCACACCGCGATGCAATCCCTCCATCACAATCTCCTTACCCAACAGATAGGTTTCCGATTCGTAATAGGTGCGATCAAACGTGATGCCTAAACGCTGATAGGTTTGGCTAAACCCTTCGTAGACCCAGCCATTCATGGTTTTCCAAAGATCGATCACAGCCTCATCGCGCGACTCCCACAGTCTGAGCATCTGTTGTGCTTCCAGCATAAGGGGTGCTTTTTTGGCCGCCTCCTCGGCGCGGAGCCCTGAGGCAGTGAGAGCAGCTGTCTCCTTTTTGAGCTCCACATCAAATTTCACATAGTAATCGCCCACCAGATGATCGCCCTTTTTCTGAGTGGTTCCGGGCGTTGCTCCCTCTCCCCAGCGCTGCCAGGCAAGCATCGACTTGCAGATATGGATTCCCCGGTCATTTACCAGATTCACTTTTGTGACTTTATGCCCACAGGCCTTCAATACATTGGCCATAGCGGCTCCCAACAGGTTGTTGCGGATATGACCTAAATGAAGTGGCTTGTTGGTATTGGGCGAAGAGTACTCTATCATGATAGATCGAGGGCTCTGCGAAGGTGCCACCACCGGTCCGGACAACCGATTCTCGTACAAAAACGCATACCAGAAGGCGGGCGAGAGCGATAGATTCAAAAAGCCCTTTACCACACTAAACCCCGCAATCTGCTCCGTCTTCGCGCAGAGCAACTCGCCAATCTCACGCGCTGTCTGCTCCGGGCTCTTGCGCGACAATTTCACCAGCGGGAAGACAACAAAGGTAAAATCGCCCTCAAACTCCCGGCGCGTCTCCTGCACCCCAAACGAGTCGAGAGGCAGATCGGCCCCATACAAACTCAGCACAACCTCCCTCAGCGCACCCGCCAAAAAAACCTCAACATTCATATCCTCTCTCCCGGCAATCAACCAAATAATTACTTCGTACACCCCCTGCTAAAGTAAGGAGGGTTGGACGAAACCGCAAAAATAGGAAAAAACTATGGACAGAGTGATTTAGCAAGCGTCTGTTTTGGTCTCATTTTTGTACAGTGCTCTGAAAAAGGGGCCATTCGGACACAAGGTGAACAACTCAGAAAAGGCGATTCGATGCCGAAAAAACAAAAAAGCAAAAAAAAATGCTATCGGGCGGCTCGTATTTCCAGTTTGGCACGATAGTTGTTTTCAAAGAAGCAAAGAGAAGATTCAAATAACGACTTCATAGGTTGTTCAGAATATAGGTTAGTAGTAGTTAGTAGTAGTTAGTTTCTGTGTTTCAAAGGAGTGCCATCGTGAGATGCCACTCCTTTTTTTTTGTACCCTCTCCGTTCACAACTCTTTACCCCACTTTCTTTCTTCCTTGCGCTAAAAATCGTATCATTGCCCCCATATTTATTCTTTGTTAAGTGGACTTTTTACATAGTGTTTCCGAATCTTGGTTTGTACTTTTATTGCTAGGCCTGATGTGGCTTACGCAATTGGCCTACTACCTGTTTGTGTATGCGAAGGGAGCTTTTGGCGGGAAGAAGAACGAGGCGCTCACCATCGATATGCCATTCCCGGTATCGGTAGTGCTGGTTGCGCGGAATGCAGAGGATTTTCTGGCCACAAACCTTCCCCCTTTTCTGGAGCAGGATTTTCCGGTACCCTACGAGGTGGTAGTGGTAAACGACTGTTCTACCGATGCCACGGAGGAGATTTTACGAGCCCTTTCGGGCAGATACCCCCATTTGAAGGTGACCTATATCCGAAAAGACGAGAAGTTTACCACCAACAAGAAGTTAGCGCTAACCGTCGGCATTAAGGCCGCATCGCACGACTGGGTGCTCTTTTCGGAACTCGACTGCGCACCTGCAGGAAAAGGGTGGCTCGCTTCGATGCAAGGTTTTTTTACGCCCCGAAACGAGCTTGTCTTGGGGATTCAGGCCTTTCCAGCCGCAAAGGGCTTCCGAAATCGGTGGATTCGTTATAACCACCTTATGTGGACACTCGGCTACCTGGGCAGGGCTATGATGCAACGCCCCTATCTGGCCCTTTCGCGTAATCTGGCATATCGGAAGACGCTCTTTTTCGAACACAAAGGATATGCCGGCAATGTGTTAACCGAATATGGCGAAGACGACCTCTTTGTTCAGCGAGCCGCGCGCAACAATGTTACCTATGTAAATCTCAATCCGGCGTCAAAGGTGATCTGCGCTATCCCCTCTACCTCCTATGGGTTAAGATCGTTTTACCATAAGTATAGGTTGTCGGCCCGAAAATACCCACTGACCACCAAACTCTTTTTATTGGGCGAACCGTTAAGTCGGCTGCTCTTTTGGGCGCTGGCGCTGGTTATAGCATTCATCGACGGGTTGTGGCCTGTTGCGCTTGCCGTTGTGGCACTCCGCTGGGTAGTTCAGGCCGTTGTTCTCTTTCGGGCTTGCAAACAGCTGGAAGATCCGGGGCTCTGGCCTCTTGCCTGGCTCTTCGATACTGTGGGTCTCTTAACCGATCTGCAAAGGAGCCTTGCTCTCTTCCTTCGCCCGGCTCGCTAACCCTCCCCTCTCATCACTTTTCACGCATAGATGCAATCCTGACTCACTTCCAATAACTCACTCCTATGGAGACTATCCTCTCCTATTTTCCTGACATAACACCACTCCAACGCAGTCGCTTCGAGGCACTGAAACCGCTCTACGAGGCGTGGAACCAACAGATCAATGTAGTGTCAAGAAAGGATATCGACCAACTCTATCTCCATCATGTGCTCCATTCACTGGCTCTCTGTAAGGTGCTGCCGGTAATGGAGGGAACCCGGATTCTCGATTTGGGCACAGGCGGCGGATTCCCGGGCATTCCTCTTGCAATCTACTATCCACAGGCCCGCTTTGTATTGGTCGACTCTATTGGAAAGAAGTTAAAAGTTGCACAAGCCATAGCTTCATCACTAGATCGGAAG
>JBFWIG010000256.1:0-3979 GCA_050256115.1 Bacteroidales bacterium
GCGCTGAAGATATCTCTAAGATACCCACATTGACCCGGGTTAAAATATAGGGGATGAGTCCGGCCGACGACTCCACTTTTACCGATGCAACTGCCCCTTGCTCTATGATCACTTCGAAGGGACCATTGACGATGAGCGAATGGAACTCCGGCACGTTCCGTTTCTCGGAGGTTACGGCCTTATTGTAATCGGCCATTGTCTTTGCCTTTCGGGCTGAGGCCGTTTTCATGGCCTCTTCCGACAGACCGGTTTGCGCCATAGCCGATCCTGCGGCAAGCCATATTGTAAGCAGAAGAGTAATAGAGCGGTTCATATGCATAGCGTTAAACGGTTTGATTAATACGTTGGTTTAAACAAGGTTCCGGATATCGGGCAAAGGTTGCAACCACATTCCTGATAGAGGGCAGACCCATCTCTTCCGGACAAAGCGCTTCGGGTTTGACAAATAGACAGGACTCCACATCATCGTCGGCCCGGAGGGGCGAAAAATCGGTTACCTTGCAGATATATACCAGATCGGTGGTAAAGTACACCAAATTGTTGTAAAGATAACGGTTTGGGAACGATCCAAAATAGGTTAAAGATTCTACCTCCAGATGGAGCTCCTCTTTTATCTCTCTTACCACAGCCGTTTCGGCCGACTCCTCCGGGTCGACAAAGCCACCCGGAAGGTCGAGCGTTCCGCGGGCAGGATCTTTGGCGCGCCGCGTTAACAAAAGCTCACCGGCCTGATTCAGTATCAGAGCTACCACTGCCGAAGATCCATTGATGTAGAAAAGCCGGTTACACCGGTTGCACTTGTGACAAAATCGGCTCTTTTCGGAGAACCCTTCCGATCCGCAAAAGGGGCAGAATCGGAATTGGCTGCCGGGGAAGAAAGATTCGGAGGGCAATTCCATAGCTGAGGTTAGAGATAATAGTTTCGGTACCACTTCACAAACCGTGCCACGCCTTCCGAAACAGGGATGGTTGGCATATAGCCCAGTTGTTGTGTAGTCTCGGAAATGTCGGAACAGGTGCGGAGCACATCACCCGGCTGAAGAGGGAGAAATTCACACTGTGCCTTTTTACCCAGAGTCTCTTCAATTGCATGGATAAAGTCCATGAGATGAACAGGTTGAGAATTTCCCAGGTTAAAGACACGGTAAGGCGCCGACGAAGTTGCCGGATCGGGTTCGGCCCCGTTCCATAAAGGATTGGGCGTGGCAGGATTATCAATGGCCAGGAGAACGCCTGAGATAATATCATCTATATAGGTAAAGTCGCGTTCCATTTGGCCATGATTAAACACCTTAATGGTTTTTCCTTCCGAAATGGCCTTGGTAAATAGAAACGGTGCCATATCGGGTCGGCCCCACGGTCCGTACACCGTAAAGAAACGAAGCGCCGTAGTGGGGAGACCAAACAGATGGCTGTAAGTGTGAGCCATCAGCTCATTACTCTTCTTTGTTGCAGCGTAAAGGCTGGCAGGATGGTCGGTTGCCTGTGAAATTGAGAAGGAGGGTTGCCGATGAATCCCATACACACTACTGGAGCTGGCATAAACCAGGTGCCCGGGAGGAAAGGCGCGGCACACCTCTAAGAGATTGGCAAAACCTACCAGATTGCTTTGAATGTAGGCAGCCGGATTTTCGAGCGAGTAGCGTACGCCTGCCTGAGCGGCCAGATGACATACCCGCCCAAACTGCTCTGCTGCACAGAGCCGATAGAGCGCATTGCTATCTTCGAGATCCAACGCTATAAACCGAAAACCCGGAGCCCCGTTTACAAGCACCCCTTTATCCGGCGAGCGCGATGAGATGCCCAGCTCCTGCAGGCGCCGGGCTTTTAAGGAGGTGTCGTAATAGGCGTTGAGATTGTCTAAGCCCACTACTTCGTCTCCTCTGAGCAACAATGCCTTTACCAAATGGAATCCAATAAAACCTGCAGCACCTGTTACCAGTACCTTCATAACAAAATGGTTTGGGGTGAGGGATACGGATGCCCTCTGAGGCACAAAGGTAAAGAAATGCAACCGCCAATTGCTAGTAAAGCCCCGCCCTTTTTTAGTACCTTTGATCCAATAATCAGCCACTCTATGAAAAAGTTTTCTCTTTCTGCGCTTTTGCGGGTAGTGCCACTACTCCTGCTCACTTTATCTGTTTCATGCGCATCCGGACCGGTTTTGCGCGAAAAAACCGAACCGTCGCCCCGAATTGTGAATATCATCAATTTTATCAGGGAGCTGGAACCCCGCGACGCACAAATTACCCCCGAAGTGCTCTATCAAACTGTGGTAAGTCAGATTGCCCTGCACAAGCAGTACAACCTTCCGGCCACCTTTCTGCTGCAGTACGATGCACTGATAGATACCAGCTACCAGATCCTGTTGAAAGCGGATCAGGGCATCACCCTTGAAGTTGGCGGTTGGTGGGAGATTACCCAGCCTCACGTGGAGGCTGCCGGTATCACCTGGCGGGGGCGCTATCCCTGGGACTGGCACGCCGATGTAGGTTTCGCCACCGGTTACACACCTCAGGAGCGAGAGAAGCTGGTAGATATCTATATGGCTAAGTTTAAAGAGATCTTCGGAAAGTACCCCCTCTCGGTAGGTTCCTGGTTTATCGATGCCCACACGCTGCGATATATGCACGAAAAATATGGCCTTCTGGCCTCCTGCAACTGTAAAGACCAGGTGGGAACCGACGGCTATACCCTTTGGGGCGGTTATTGGAACCAGGCCTACTATCCCAGCAAGCTGAATGCCTATATGCCGGCACAAACCGAAGAGGGACAGATTCCGGTTCCGATATTCCGGATGTTGGGGAGCGACCCCATCTATCAGTACGAAAATGGGTTAGGAGGTCGGGTTCAGGGAGTGGAATCGCTCGAACCGGTCTATCCCCGAAGCGGCGGCAGCAAAAAATGGGTAAACTGGTTTCTCAATACCCTGGCAGAGGAGCCCGCCCTGGCTTTTGGGTATACCCAGGCCGGACAAGAGAACTCCTTTACCTGGAGTGGCATGCAAAAGGGGCTCGAGATGCAGTTTCCAATCATTGCCAGGCTTGCCGCACAGGGCAAGATCAGGGTGGAGACCCTTGCCGCCAGTGCAACCTGGTTTAAAGAGCACTTCCCGGTTACGCCGGCCACTGCGGTTTCGGCCACCACCGATCCCCGCGATGCCGGACGTAAATCGGTTTGGTACAACAGCCGTTTTTACCGTACCAACCTCTTCTGGCAGGGCGACACGCTTCTCTTCAGAGATATCCATATTTTCGACGAAAAGCTGCAATCCGACTACCTCGATAAGGCCGGTTCGTCGAACCAATGCGTCTATACCACCCTTCCCTTGGTCGACGGCTTCATGTGGAGCAGTTCGCGGCAGCGTGCCGGGCTGCGGGTAAAGCAACTCAATGCCGATGGCACAACTGTCGAAATTTCCGGAGGCCAACCGGTGGTTACGGAGTTGCTCGACTCTAAGCTTCTGGTTGAATGGCCTCTGAAGGACGATTGGGGCACCCTTCGTATGCTTTTTTCAGAAAAGAACATAGCCATTTCCCGTCGCGAAGGCAAACGCTCACAGAGATGGGTTCTCGAACTGCAGGCCTCTTCGCGGGCCACCCTCCCTTTTACCGAAATATCGGGTCATCTGCTGAAAGGAACCCATAGCAATTTCCCCTTTGAAGTAACGGTAGAACCCGGGATTTTTGCTACCCCTTCGGAGGGCAAGGGAGATTATGTATTCCGTTTGGTTCCCGAAAAAGAGCAGATTCTGATACAGACACATCGCTAATTTCCAGCCGTCGTTTGATAGATGAAACCAATTGCGCTCACATTTGCACTGTTCATGCAACTCTCGCTCTGCGCCTATGCGCAGACAGGCAAAGAGACTCCCCTGACCCTCGAACAGGCCGCCCTGCTGATGCTGCAGAACCATCCTCAACTGGAGGCGATGCGCATAGAAGAGGAGGTGGCTACCTATGCAGATCGGAAGAGCGTC
>JBFWIG010000257.1:0-3969 GCA_050256115.1 Bacteroidales bacterium
GGCCAAAATATTAAGTTCTTTCTAATGCGCAATCCCGTGGATAAGGAGAGCCATTATTATGCATTGGCTTTCACATGCTTACAGCCAGAACTGGATCTTTCGGACATTGCCAAAACCCAAAACGAAGGTTCGAATGTAATGATCAATTTTACCCGGAAAGGGGCAACTAAATGGGCCGACCTGACAAAGAAGAGTACTGGAAAAATGGTTGCTTTTGTCATTGACAACCGGATCTGTTCAATGCCCTACGTGAAAGGAGAGATCCGTAACGGTGCGGCCATGATCACAGGATTCGAAAGCGATAGTGCAGCCAACCGAATTTCGGAAGCTTTACTTTTCGGCCGTTCCAAATAAGAGAAATCAGGCCTAACGCTGTGTAAAAATAAATTGCGCATTTACGATATCCTATTCAAAGAATTAGTACTTTAGCAGCAAAAATATCATTAACAGCAAATAGGTCGTTTTATGCATATAAACAAAGTTCTTCTTCTATTGACATACGGAGTCATGCTCTCCTGTGTAACCCAACGAAACGAGGATTACAGCGTACCCAAAACCACAGTCATTTCGGGAAAAATCGATAACATAGACCCCAACAACCCTGTTGTAACCATGCATGTGAACCGGCTTGGGCTCGGCTCACTTGCACTCTCAGCCAAGGCCGATTCGGCAGGCAATTTTTCGGCATCCTTCCCTCTCTATATACCGTCGGATGTGTGGGTTCGATACAAAATCAACTTCCTGGTACTGGTGAAACCCGGCGACAGTGTGCATATCCGGTTTGACGGAACGCCCAACGACAGGCCGAAAATTCTGGAAACCATACAATTTAGCGGCAACCATTCCCGCGAAAATCAGGATGCCGCAAAATTTCAGTACCGTTATTTCTCCAGCCCGCTCTATTACGACTGGGATGCAAAAGAGCGCGCAAACAAAAACTACAATCTCAACGAATTTATCCTCTACCTCGACACCATGAAACAGCAGTCTAACCAACTGTATCAAAGGTTTGTCGATGAGGCAAAGCCGGGAGAATTTGTAAGAAACTGGGCAAAAGAGTATTTAGAAGCAGATTATTACGATGCCCTGGCACTCTATCCCGATGATCACAGGCGGTTAAACAATCTGAAATACAATGAAGTACAGGTTCCTTCCTCCTATTATGACACACTGCTTCAGCGACTCCCCATAGAAAGAGAGAGGCTGATCAGCGGTTACGCCCTTTCCGGTTTTATCAACCGGTTTCACTACAAATACGTCCGGACGCAAATGTCCCAAGACGAAGCCAATAAGGGGTATGTGTTTCCCGGATATATGGCCGGATCACCGGAAATCCTGGATTCGTTGCTCCTTTTTGGCGTCATTAAGCACACCCCCGATACCCTGCTGCGGCAGATGGTTTTAACCGAGTTATTCCACCAAAAATTCGAAAAATCGGAAATCGGCCTATTCGAAAAATACATAAACATTGCCGAACAGTATATCGTTGAGCCCTTTTTACGGGAACCCCTGTTCGAACACTACACAGAGTTAAAAAACCGTCTGGAAAACCCTGTGATGGCAACAGAGGCCCTATTGAAAAAATTCGAAGGGAGTTCGGCCCGACAACTTTACGACTCCATCACAGCCCAAAACAAAGGGAAGGTGATCTATCTGGATTGTTGGGCCACCTGGTGCGGCCCCTGCAAAGTGGAGATGCCCAATTCAAAAAGGTTGATGGAGGATATGAAGGGCGAGAAGGTGGCTTTCGCATTTGTCTGCATCGATTCGGAAGAAAATCTTTGGAAAGCCAATTTATCCGAACTCCAACTGGGAGGGCAGCACTACTTTCTCACGAAAGAGCAAAGTGTCGATTGGCGAAAAGCCTTCGGAATACAGGGCATTCCCTTTTACATGATTATCAGTCCCGATGGGGTAATTGTAGAGAAAGGTTCACATTTGCGGCCCAACCAGGTAAAAGGAAAACTAACCGAACTGCTGGCGCCCTGACCATTTAGGATGACAAATCCACTAACCGAAGCTAGCCATGAAGATTTTCGCTTTTGCTCTTCCCTCTCTCCTCGCACTTCTCACATTGTCGACAGCGGCCTTCGCCGGCCCAAAAGTCGAAAAGAGGAGCAGTAAACCCCGCATTGTGGTGCTTACCGATATTGCCCCCAACGAGGTTGAACCCGATGATATGGAGTCGATGGTACGGTTGCTGGCCCATGCCGATCTCTTCGAGATTGAGGCACTCATTGCCACAACAGGGTGGAGCAATACAGGGGGCGGAGAACGCATAGACCTGATTCATAATGCATTGGATGCTTACGAAAAAGATCTGCTTAACCTGCAAAAACGATCGGGTCAAACAAAATTTCTCAAGGATGAATCAATGCAGGCTTTGGGCTATTGGCCCTCTCCTGCCTATCTCCGATTGCACACAGTGACGGGAAGCCAAAAGATGGGGATGAAAGTAATTGGCGCAGATAACGATTCGGAGGGAAGCAGAAGGATCATTGCACTTGCCGACGAAAAAGATCCCCGCCCCATCTGGATAGCCACCTGGGGTGGCGCTAACACCTTTGCCCAAGCCATCTGGCGCGTACAACAAGAGCGAACTGAAGAGGAGCTGCATCGCTTTCTGCAAAAATTTCGCATCTATACCATCACCGATCAGGACCGCCCCTGGTCGAGAGGCGATACCATTCCCTACGAAAAAAGTTCGCACCAATGGATGAGAAAATTTGGAAAAGAGCTGACGTTTCTTTGGTGTGAGTGCGCCTGGTTAAAACATAACGAAACCGGGGTGAAGAACTGGGATCAATATGCACTCCACATCCAACAACATGGTAATCTGGGCCGTTTATACCCCAAATACAAATGGGGCGTCGAAGGCGACACCCCCTCATTCTTACACCTCATACCCAACGGCCTCTCCAATCCGGACATACCCACACAAGTGAGTTGGAGTGGCTATTTTGCCTGGGAGCCCGGGCGTGACAACCAAACCTCTTCGTTCACCAATGCTACCGGAGAGGCCCACCAGATTTGTGCCCGCTATTTCGACCACTTCTATCCTGCTGCCTTTGCAAATTTTGCGGCACGCATGGATTGGGCCCAAAATGGAGCCGGAAACCGCAACCCGGTGGTGATTATTGGCAAAAACAGGGGGATTCAACCCATTGCGAGGGTGGCTAAGCGCGGAGAGGTTCTCCGGATTGATGCATCGAAATCGTTCGACCCCGACGGAGACTCATTGCGTTTTCGCTGGTTTATCATTCCCGAAGCGGGAAGCTATCCGGGTTCGGTTACCCTTGAGAAGAGCAACTCGGATAAAGTCACCCTACATATCCCCTCCGATGCAGCCGGCCACACATTGCATCTGATATGCGAAGTTACCGACAACGGTATCCACAACCTTACCGGTTACCGAAGAGTGATCATTACAACCAGATAAGCTTTTCCGTTAGCTCCCGGCGATAGAAGACTCTGCGAAATTTCTATTACATTAGCATCGACTAAAAATCATTTCGCATGAACCATTTCGCCAATTCCCTCGCCGGACTTTTCATGGCATTGCTGCCCCTTTCCGCTGCATATGCGCAGAACAATCAGGGATCAACCTCTCCTGCCACTCCCAATGTTCCCACAGGGATTGAGATTGTGGCACAACTGAAAAAGCCGAAAAACAACCCGACATTTACGGAAACCGACCTGGCCGGATACCTGTTGGTCTATTTCAAAGACCAGGACCAGTCGGCCTATATGGCCATCAGTGCCGACGGCTACACCTTTACCGACATCAATGGAGGAAAGCCCATCTTTGTGGGCGAAAAGTTGGCCGAACAAAAAGGGGTACGTGACCCTCACATTACCCGGGGCCCCGACGGAGCCTTCTATCTGGCCATGACCGATTTGCACATCTTCGGCAAGCGGGCCGGATTCCGCGATACCGAGTTTGAGCGGCCCGCCGAAAAATACGGCTGG
>JBFWIG010000258.1:0-3963 GCA_050256115.1 Bacteroidales bacterium
CACAAATATTTGGCTAAACAGATAGCTGCTTCCCGCCCTGATAAGGCGTATAAGCCCCAGATTGCGCATGGTCCGGATTGAGAGGGAGAGCGGATAGTCAAAGAACTTGCGTAGAAAATAGATTCTCGAAAGCCGTTTTCTCACCATAAATCGGTTCCCCGGAAAGAGACTTTCGGACGGCTCTTCTGCCAGGGGCATTCTCTCCAGCCACCACTGCATCACCCGCTCCGATTTGGTGAAGAAGCGATGTCCTCCCAGATCCATTCGGTTGCCTTTATATCGAATGGTCTTTGAGATACCTCCCACCTGTTGATCCGACTCTATAATCAGTGGTTTATAGTCAGTTTTGCGGATTAACTCGAGCGCTGCCGTAAGTCCGGCTGGCCCGGCACCCACAATCACCACAATGGGTTTTTGGTTGGGGGGGAGATTATTTTGGGGCATTCGTAGCAATTTGATAGGCGTCATAAAGGTATTGAGAATTTTTTGAATCGAGATTGTAACTTTTTTTCAGGTTTTTTAACATTTTTTGCGGTTGGATGCAACAAAAGCTGTTAATTTATGTTAATTTGGATTGAGCATTCGTCCAATAGAGACGGTGCAATTATTCATTCTTATCTCATACCTATGAAAAAAGTCTTACTTCTTTTGCTGGCAGTGGGTTTTTCGGGCTTACAGATTTTGCTGGCGCAGAACGTCTCTGTGACGGGGACGGTTACTACAGCCGATGACGGAGAACCGCTACCCGGTGCCTCAATCTATCTGAAGGGCACCGCCCAGGGGGTTCTCTCCGACATCGACGGCCATTTCTCTATTTCGGTGCCCCCTACTGCAACACTAACCTTCTCCTTTATTGGTATGCAACCACAAGATGTGGATGTTAACAACCGAAAAGTGATTAATGTTGCCATGAAGGTAGAAGCCTACTCGCTCGATGAGGCGATGGTGGTTGCCTATGGAACTGCCAAGAAGGCATCCTACACCGGGTCGGCGGGCATTGTCAGAGAGAAACAACTGCAGAGTCGTACGGTTGCCTCCGTTACTAAGGCTATCGAAGGTACAGTTGCCGGTGTGCAGACTACCTCCGGTGGTGGCCAGCCCGGTTCGGGCAATGCCATTCGGATTCGTGGTTTCGGTTCGCTCTATGCCTCTTCGGCTCCTCTTTATGTAGTTGATGGCGTTCCCTTCGATGGGAATATCAACTCGCTGAACCCAAATGACGTATCTTCGATCTCTATTCTGAAGGATGCGGCTGCCTCTTCGCTGTACGGTGCTCGTGGGGCCAACGGTGTGGTGATTATCTCCACCAAAAAGGGAACGCCCGGTTTGGGAAATGTCAATTTTAAGGCCACTTATGGTATTGCCAGTCGTGCTTTTCCCAACTACGAGCGGGTAAACCAGGAGGAATATATGGAGTTGGCCTATGAGTCGCGGAAAAATATTCTGCAATATCGCGCCTCGAACCCACTTTCGGCCGAGGATGCTGCAACCGCTGCACTGTCGACCTATTGGGGTGGATTCGGGGGTGAAGCCTATAATCCCTATACCATTCATTCGTCCGAGTTGATAGATCCTGCAACCGGCAAGATGGTTTCCGGAGCCAAATTGAAATGGAACGACAACTGGGTTGACGAATCGACACGCGAAAACCCCATTCGCAAGGAGTATCAGTTGAGCATTGTGGGTGGCGACGAAAGGCTGAAACACCTTCTTTCGCTAGGTTATTTGAACGAAGACGGGCTTGCCGCCAATTCGCAGTTCGAACGTTTTTCGGGTCGTATTAATCTGGACGGACAAGTTAAGGAGTGGATCAAAATGGGTATGTCTTCTTCCTATGCGCAGACCTCGCAGAACTACCTTACTAATACAGGTACCTCTTATAACAACGTATGGTATTCGGCCATGAATATGGGCCCCGTCTATCCTGTTTATATGCGGAATCCTTCCGACGGCAGTCTGATTCTTGATTCCGACGGGAATAAGCAGTATGATTATGGATCTAATCGCCCCTATATGGGCAACTTTAGCTCTATAGCCACGCTGTTTGCCGATTCGCGCCGAGTGATTTACGATAACGTGAATGCCAGAGCCTATGTGGATTTTCAGACTAAGCGCGAAGATTTGGGCATGCTCAAAGATTTTAAGCTTTCTATCAACTATGGTATGGATTTGGCCAACGGGAACCGCTTGATCTATCAGAATCCCAGTTTTGGCGATGCTGCCGCTGTAGGGGGTGCCGGAAACAAAGAGGGAACACGTACCCTCAGCTACACCCTCAACCAGCTTTTAAATTGGAAACGCTCCTTTGGCGACCACAATCTGGATGTTTTGGCCGGTCATGAGTACTATCAGATGAACTACTCTTTTTTCGGTGCCGAGAAAACCGGATATGTATTTCCCGGGGTAACTGAATTAGATGGAGCGGCTGTTCCTACCTTTGTCTCTTCGTACAAGGATATCTACAGTGTAGAATCGTATCTGAGCCGTATTAACTACGATTTTCAGGAGAAATATTTCCTGTCGGCCAGTATGCGTTCGGACGGATCGTCGCGGTTTCACAAAGACAACCGCTGGGGAACTTTCTGGTCTGTGGGTGGAGCCTGGCAGATTAACAAGGAGTCGTTTATGGAGGATGTAGAGTGGGTGAACCAACTTACCCTCAAAACCAGCTATGGTACACAGGGTAACGATATGTTGCTCGATCCCGACGGGTACGACATCTATTATGCCTGGCAGAATCTCTACTCTATGGAGTATCCCAATAATACGCTTGGCGGAATTTGGTTCAACTCTATCGAGAACAAAGATCTGAAATGGGAGAAAAACCAGAACTTTAACATAGGGTTCGAATCGCAGCTGTTCCATCGGCTCAATGTAGGGGTAGAATACTTCCACAAAAAGACCACCGACCTGCTGCTCTTCAGCCCCAAAGCCTCCTCCCTCGGATTCGACGGTTATTGGAGCAATGTGGGGAATATGACCAATCAGGGCTTCGACATTACCCTGGCCGGAAGTGTGATGCAGGCCGACAATTTCCAGTGGAATATGTCGTTGCTAATGAGTACCATTAAAAATAAGGTAACCAAGCTGAACACCAGTAGCGACGACCAGATGATTGTAAATGGCTCTACCGTATTAAAGGTGGGTAAGCCGATCAACTCCTTCTATCTGCCCCGTTCGGCGGGAGTCGATACCGAAACCGGAAAACAGCTCTACTATTTGGTCGATCCCCAAGAGGGAGATCCTACCACAACTGACGATTACAACGTGGCGATGGCCAATCGTACCATTCTGGGCAGTCGTATCCCCGACCTCTATGGCAGCTTTTCGAACGAAGTGCGCTATAAAAACTTCGATTTGAACATTCTGCTTACTTACTCTATTGGGGGTAAAATGTACGATACCAGTTATGCAACGTTGATGGGACAGCGTGATACCGGTATGGCATGGCATAAAGATATGTTGAAGCGTTGGCAGAAGCCGGGCGATGTAACCGATGTGCCTAAACTTGCCGTGGGCACTGTACTTGCCAGCAACGACAATTACCTGCTCGATGCTTCCTATCTCTCTATTAAGAACATTTCGCTTGGCTATAATCTGCCCAAGGCGTGGATCTCTAAGCTGAATATCGAGCAGCTTCGGGTGGTCTTTACTGCCGATAATCTCTACACCTTTACCAAGCTGAAAGGGATGGATCCGCAGAACAACTTTACCGGAACCACGGGTTACTCCTATGTTCCGATTCGTACCCTCTCGTTGGGATTTGATTTGAAATTTTAATTTGCAGGAGGATTCTATATATGAAAAAATATCTGTTAGTAAGCCTTGCGGTGTTGTCGCTTATCATGGCCGGCTGCGCCAAGGAGGAACTTGAAACCTCTCCCACCAATCAAACCGATGCGGGGAGGGTCTTTTCCGATGTAGAGAATACATTCTCGGTTTTGAACGGGGTATACCGAAATT
>JBFWIG010000259.1:0-3960 GCA_050256115.1 Bacteroidales bacterium
TACTACTTTATCGAGCATCCAGCTCTGGTGGGCCCGGTTGGCAGGTATGTGATGCCGGCGCATGATTCCGATTATGGTATCGAGGGTCTCCTCTTTGTGGGATGCGGCATATGCCCACCCCTTTACCGATGCCTTTGCAAAGGCAGCCAGGGCCTCTTTCTTTGCCGGAAGCGAATCGCGCAGGCAGAAGAGCGCATCTTCGGGGATATCGTATCCGTAATCTTTCAGGAAGAAGGCGTTCATCTCCTCTTCGTCTATGCCGCAGTTTACAATCTGGTCATATTCGTTATACCACATCACCGTCATGGCCTCTACCCCTCCGGTGGTAAAGAGGTTAACCGATGAGAGAACCGGAATCCACTCCACCTCGATTTCCCGTTGGGACATCAGGCTTTTTGGGGTCTCGTCGAATCCGCTTTTCCAGATGGCTATCCGTTTTCCGTTGAGCTTCTCGAGTTTATCTATGCCCGAACTCTTTTTGGTGACCAGTACCATGGAGGCGTGTTGCGACATCTGGGCAATATGTATGACATCGGGACGGTTTCCGGCCACCTTCATCCCGGTCATCAAAAAGAGCGAGATAACATCGGCTTCGCCCGAAAGGAGCAGTTGAGTGGCCTGAACACTGGCTGATGGGTGTGTAATGGTTACATCAAGCCCGGCCTCCTTGTAGTATCCTTTGGCCCGGGCCATGTAATAGCCGGCAAATTGGGCCTGTGGAAGCCAATGGGGCGAAAAGACTATAGGCGTCTGCGCAATGGCAACCCCGCTAGTGAGTAGTAGTAGCGCCAGAAGGAGGAGCGTTGGGGATAGAGGGTTGCCGGTGGATTTCATCCTGCTTTGGAATAAGCGTATTCTCTCTCAAAAGTAGGGATTTTTTACAGAAAAGTAGCACTGAACGCGCCAAACTTCCCTTACGTCTACAATGGGCAGTGTGTAGGGTTTATAGTCGGGATGGGTAGAGACGAGCCGGAGTTGCCGATTGGCTTTAATCTCGTTGTACACCTTTTTAAAAACCAGGCCATCGTTGAGGGTGAGGACAATACAGGGCTCTCCGTTTTTGATGGCGTACCAGTCTTGCACAAACTCTCCGGTAACCCAACTTCCGTCGGCAACAGGGGGCATGGAGTGACCACTTACCTGAAAGGTGCGATATTTTCGCTCCTTTTGCAGAAAGGGGAGCTGGAACAGGGGCAGTTCGGCCAGGAACTCCGGGTCGGAAAAGCCGGTAAGATAGCCTGCCTGTGCTTTTTCGTTAACCAACTCTATGTTGTCGCGGTTATCACTGTTTACAGTGGTGGCCAGCACGCGGATTTTTGTGCCTCTGATAAAGACATCTTTACCATGTTCCAGTGCGTAAAGCTGACTTTCGCGCAGTTGCGAAAGATCGGTTTTGAGTAGGGTGTCAACGGCAATGTGGTAGTAATCGGCCAGCGAAAGTAACGCGTTTAGCGTAGGGCCCGAAATGGCATTTTCGTAATTATTGAGGGTAGATCGGGGAATGCCCAGTTTGAAGGCTACCTCATCCTGTGTACGTTGCCTTCGCTTGCGTAAAAATTTCAGGTTTTTTGCAAAATACATGACGAAAATCGGGATAAATTGATTAGAATACAGTCGTAAAAATTGATTATAATATAATCAAAGTAAGGGGTTATTTCTCATAAAACCAAATTGTAGCTATATGTTTTTTTCTCAGGATTCCCGTACGGTTGCCTTGCTCGACATGGACACCTTCTTTGTGTCGGTAGAGCGGCTGCGCAACAGCCGGCTCGAAGGGCTTCCCGTGATTATCGGCAGCCTTTCGGATCGGGGTGTAGTGGCAGCATGCAGCTATGAAACCCGGCTGTTCGGGGTGCGTTCGGCCATGCCCATGCGGATGGCGCTCCGGCTTTGTCCGGAGGCCCGGGTGATACGGGGCGATATGGATCTCTACAGTCGCTACTCCCGTACGGTTACCGAAATTATTGCCGAGAAGGCCCCTGTCTATGAAAAGGCCTCTATCGATGAGCACTATCTCGATCTGTCGGGGATGGATCGTTTTGTGGGCGCCTTGCAGTGGGCTCGCGAACTGCGCCGCCGGATTATGCGTGAAACCGGTTTGCCTCTCTCCATGGGTTTCTCGGTGAATAAGACGGTTTCGAAGATTGCCGCGGGCACGGCAAAGCCCAACGGCGAGAAGGAGGTGCCCCGCGATGGTGTTCGGCCTTTTCTGGATCCGATGTCTATACGGAAGATCCCTATGGTGGGGCCCAAAACTGAGCAGCTGCTCCTCTCTATGGGCGTGCAGACCATTGCAACGCTCTGCCGGATTCCTCCCGAAATGATGGAGAAGTTGCTGGGTAAGCCCGGCATCGAAATCTGGCGTCGTGCACACGGGATCGATCTCCGGCCGGTGGTGCCCTATTCGGAGGAGCTCTCCATGGGTACCGAGCGTACTTTTATGTCGGATACGCTCGATATGGCCCTGCTCCGACAGCAACTCTCAGCCATGGTAGATCGGTTGGCTTTCCAGCTGCGCACTCGGCAAAAGTTGGCTTCGGTGGTGACGGTAAAGATCAGGTATGCCAATTTCGATACGCACACGCTGCAGCAGAAGATTGCCTATACTGCCTTTGATCATCTGTTGCTTGAGAGTGCCAGGGCCCTTTTCGAGAGGCTCTACAGCCGACGTATGCGAATCAGGTTGCTGGGGGTAAAGCTGAGCGGGCTGATCGGAGGGGTGCAGCAGCTCTCTCTCTTCGAAGACCATGCGGAGAGGGCCTCTCTCTGCCGCTCTGTCGATTCTCTCCGTAACCGATATGGGGCAGGGGTGATACGGAGAGCCTCATCGATCTCGCCGAAGGGCGAAGATGATCAGGGAGAGGCGTCCGATCCGGATCCTTACGGGGAGGGCTGACGCTATGTATCTGCGTGTCCATTCGTGGTATAGCCTCCGCCATGGCGTACTGTCGCCCGACCGTCTGCTCGATCTGGCTGAGGCACACGGGCTCAGAGAGCTGGTGCTCACTGATATCAACACTACTATGGGTTTGCCCGAATTTGTGAAGAAGGCAACCGAACGGTCTGTCCGTCCCATTGCCGGTTGTGAGTTCCGGCATAACCATCGCTTGCTATACACGGCATTGGCCCGAAACCGGGAAGGGCTTCGGGAGATCAATGAGTTGATTACAGCCCGCAATTGTGATGGGATTCCATTTCCGGAGGAGGCGCCTCCCTTTTCGGAGGTCTATGTGATCTACCCCTATGGCCGGAAGCTCTCGCGGCCGCTTCGCGAAAATGAACGGTGGGGAGTGGCCCCCTCCGATGCCGGGAAATTTCGGCTGTCGGGATCTTCGCTCTCTGATGGAGCTGCCGTACTCTCAGCTCCCATAACCTTCACCTCGCCGCGAGAAGCGGAGTTGCACAAGATACTGCGTGCCATAGATGCGAATGTGCTGATTAGTCGCCTGGGTGAGGCCGATTCCGATGCGGCTTCCGGACGTTTTATACCCCTGGATGCGCTGAAAGCGCTCTTTCGCGAAAAGGGGGCGCTGTGGGCCAATACCCGTGCACTGCTCAACGATTGTTCCATTTCATTTTCTTTCTCGGCGTCGAAAAACAGAAAGCTTTTTACCAATAGCCCGGCCGGCGATGCCGAACGGTTACGTTCGCTTGCGCTGGAGGGGCTTCGCCTCCGTTACGGCGTGCACAATCAGGAGGCCGAAAGGCGGGTTCATCAAGAGCTTTCTGTGATAAACAAGCTGGGCTTCTCGGCCTATTTTCTGATTGCCGCCGATATGGTGGCCTATTCCATGAGCGTGAATATCAGTCATGTGGGGCGGGGGAGCGGCGCCAACAGCATTGTGGCTTACTGTCTGCAGATTACCGATGTAGATCCCATTTCGCTCGACCTCTACTTTGAACGCTTTCTGAATCCGCTCCGAAGTTCGCCTCCCGATTTTGATATAGATTACTCATGGC